>NZ_RBMB01000044.1:0-16913 GCF_003989485.1 Kocuria sp. HSID17590
TGTGCGGCCTCCGACCACGCCGGCGACGACCGGACGCTCGCCCCACGCCTGCAGCGCGGCCCCGCCGGGGACCTCCCCGCGGTCCAGGTCCACGGCCAGGGCGTCCACGTCCGTGCGGGCCAGGGCGAGCTGCGCGTCCTCGCCGGCGTCCCCGTAGCCCACGGTCACGAGAATCTGCGGCCGCTGCGCGGGGTAGCTCAGCCGCGCGTAGACGGTCTCCAGGGCGGCCACGAGCTCGGCGCGCGGCAGCTGCCAGCCGTCCGAGGCGAGGGCGGGCTCATCCAGCTGGACCCACGGCACTCCGGCGTCCGCGAGGGCGGAGAGCAGTGTGGTGTAGAGGGCGACGACGTCGTCGAGCCGGTCCAGGGGACGGGCACCGGGCTCGTCCGTGGTCTCGGGACGGGAGAGCAGCAGCAGGCTCAGCGGCCCCACGAGCACGGGACGGGTGACCGTGCCCGTGGCCTCCAGCGTGCCTGCGAAGCGCTGCACGATGCTCTCCGGCTGCGCGCTCAGGGGGGTGTCCGGGCCGATCTCCGGCACGTAGTAGTGGTAGTTCGTGTCGAACCACTTGGTCAGCTCGAGCGGCTCGAGGTGGTCCGTGCCGCGGGACAGCGCCGTCACCAGCTCGATGCCGCGCGGGGTGTCCGGCGCGGCGGGACGGTAGCCGTCCGCCGCGAAGCGGGCCGGGACTGCACCCAGGGCCAGCGCGGTGTCGAGCACGTGGTCCACGGCGAAGCCCTCGGAGGGCACCGCGGCGGGGGCAGTCAGGCCGAGCCCGGTGAGCCGGGCGGTGGTGCGCTCCCGCAGCGCGGTGAGCGTGTCCAGCACCGTCTGGGCGGGGTGCTGGGCCGGATCGCCCCAGTACGCCTCGAGCGCCTTCTTCAGCTCGCGGTCCGGGCCGATGCGCGGGTAGCCGAGAACGGTGGCGGTGGGGAACGGGGTGGTGTGTCGAGCGGTCATGGGGACTCCTCCGTGGATCTCTGGTGGGTGCGGTGCGTGGTGGTGTGGATGCTTCGGTCTGTGGTGCTGGTTCGTGGAGTTGGTCTGTGGATCTGTTCTGTTGATCTGGTCTGTGGTGCTGACGGGGGCCGGGTCGCCTCCCTGCTGTGCGACGTGCGGGGCCGGGGCGCCCGGTGCGGTCGGGAAAAAGGGTGTGCGGTACCGCGACCGCGGGCAGGGAGCGCTCGCGGAGCGGGTGCTGAGGGGGTGTGCCGAGGAGCGTTGAGAGGGGACGGCGACGTCGCGGCGTCGGCTCAGGCGGCCGGGCTGCGGCCCCGGTACTCGCGGGCGGCGTCCCGGACGCGCAGGTGCTCCAGGATGGTCAGGGCGGCGTCCGGGCGGTTGAACGTGTAGAGGTGGAAGCCCGCGCAGCCGAGGTCGAGCAGGTCGTCGATCAGCGAGAGCGTGGCGGCGATCCCGCGGCGGCGCAGCTCGTCCGGGGTTCCCGCCGCCAGGAAGTCGGTGAGCCGCCGCGGCACGGCCACACCGGTGATCTCGGTCATCCGGCGCAACCGCTGCGGGTTGGTCAGCGGCATGAGTCCGGCGACCACCGGGATGTGGATGCCCTCCGAGCGGGCGCGCTCCAGGAAGCGGGCGTAGTCCTCGGGCTCGTAGAGCACCTGGGTGATCGCGTAGTCCGCGCCGGCCTCCTGCTTCTCCCACAGGGACGCGAGGTCCGCCTCGAAGTCCCTGCCGCGGGCGGGGGAGGGGTAGCACGCCACGGACACCGACAGCGGACGCGTTCCGGGGCGGTAGCCGTCCCCGAAGCGACGCCGCTCGACGTCCCGGATGAGCGAGACCAGCTCCGAGGCGCGGCCGAGCCCGCCCGCCGGGGTCTCCCACTCACCGGCGCCCAGCGGCGGATCCCCGCGCAGGGCGAGGAGGTCGCGGACGCCGTCGTCGAGCAGCTGCTCCACGGAGCGCTCCAGACCGGCGCGGTCCGTGCCGCCGCACGTGAAGTGGGCCATCACGGGGGTGCTCGTGGTGCGGCGCAGGTGGCGCAGGGCCTCCCGGGAGACGCCGGTTCCGGCGGAGTGCCCGTGCGTGACCGAGAAGAAGTCCGGCCCGGCCTGCGCCATGGCGTCGATGCGGGACCACACGGTGTCCGGGTCCGCGTCCGGTCGGGGCGGGAACACCTCGAAGGAGACGAGCGTGGAACGGCGGGGACGGCGCACGAGCCAGGACGTCCCCGTGGGCGGGTCGGCCACCGCGGCCTGCTGCCGGGTCTGAGTGGGCTGCGGTGCGAGTGACGGTGCGGACATGTGAAAAAACCTCCGGCGTTGACGCCGGAGGTCCAGTTCCGAGCGCCGTACTTGCCATCACGCGGTTGCGCGGCGGCCGGATCGTCATCTGGGGCACCCCACTACAGCAGGAGGGTTGCCGCCCGGCTAGCCAGAGCTTTGCACCGGGACTCTTGATCCTTTGTTGCCCGAAACCGTAGCACGGCTCACGCCGCGGCCGTCAAGGGGCGCTCGGATGCGGCCGCGCCCGGCGTGCAACGGGACGTCACACGCCGGGCGCGGCGGGGCGGGGCTCAGTACTCGTCAGCCGCGCGGGAGTTCGTGAGCGTGGTGCAGCCGTAGCCGCTGATCACGGCCACCAGGGCGGCCACCACCAGGTAGATGACGCGCTCGCCGTGGAAGAAGGACTCCAGGAAGTCCGCGGACCAGAGCCCGTCCGGCAGGGTCTTCGCCACGAGGGCGGCGAGGATGGTGCCCACCACGGCGGTGCCGAGCGAGGTGCCGAGCTCCTGGCTGACGTCGTTGAGCGCGGTGCCCATGGAGGTCTGGTCCTCGGGCATGGCCTCGATCAGCGCCACGGCGCACACGGTCATGATGATGCGCAGGCCCATGGCCATCAGCCCCATGCCCACGGCGAGCACCCAGTAGCCGTGCTCCACCCCGAAGGCCAGCACCAGGGTCCCGAGGACCACGCTCGCGGTGGCGATCATGCAGGTGACGCGGTGGCCGAACCGCGCGATCAGCTTCTCGGAGACGGGGCTCGAGACGATCATCATGACCACGAACGGCAGGTTGCCGAGACCGGCCTTCATGGGGGACCAGCCCAGGGCGTACTGGAAGTGCAGGATCAGCATGAACATCGCCGCCATCATGGCCACGGAGCTGCCGAGCTGGGCCAGCGCGGCGCCGCGCACGGTGGGGCGGGTGAGGACGGCGAGGTCGATCATGGGGTGCGCGGCGCGGCGCTCCCGGAGGATGAACACGACGACGGCGAGGGCCGCTCCCACGAAGCACGCGAGGGTGACGGGGGACGTCCAGCCGTTGTCGACGCCGCTGGTCAGGGCGTAGCAGCCCAGGCCCATGGCGGCCATGGTGGCCAGTGCGGCGGGGATGTCCAGGGGCGTGGTGTGCAGGTCCTCGGCGGTGTCCTTGGGCACCCCGTACAGCAGCCCGAGGATCGCGAAGGCGGCAATCGGGGTGTTGACGAACAGCAGCCAGTGCCAGCTCACGGACTCCAGCGCGCCGCCGGCGACGACCGGGCCCAGGGCCATCGCGCTCATGCCGATGATGACCATGATCGAGATGGCGCGCATCCGCACCTTCTCGTCGTCGAACAGGCGGAAGACCAGGGACATGGTCACCGGTGCCATGCACGCGGCGAACATGCCCATGACGGCGCGCAGTGCGATCAGCTGCCCCGCGTCCTGGACCAGCCAGACCAGGGCGGAGACCAGGCCGAAACCGGCGAGGCCCACGGTGAGCACGCGGCGTCGGCCGAAGCGGTCCGCGAGGGAGCCGGAGGTGAGCAGCAGGGAGCCGAACATCAGCGAGTACGCGCCGGTGACCCACTGCAGCTGGGTGGTGGAGGCGTGCAGGTCCCGGCCCATGGTGGGCAGGGCGATGGTCAGGACGGTGTTGTCCACCATCTCGACGAAGAAGCAGAGGCACAGGGCTGCGAACGGCAGCCAGGCCTGGCCGATCGTCTTGCCGACGATCGTGGCCGGAGCGCTCTCCCGCGAGGGGGAGGCCACCGGCTCGGTTGTGGTGTGGGACATGGCGTGAGCCTTTCTCGAACATGGTTCTAATTTCAACCTGCTGCGATATTAGAACGAGGTTCGGTAAAGTGCAATCCATGAGTCCAGCACCCGAGTCCAAGCGCACCCGCGGCCGCCCCAGGGGGAGCCGGCCAGCCCTCTCCCTGCCCGCCGTGGTCGATGCCTCCGTGGCACTGCTCGACGAGGCGGGCCAGGACGCCCTGACCTTCCGGGCGCTCGCGGCCCGCATGGAGACGGGTGTGGGGGCGATCTACCACTACGTGACCGGGCGCGACGAGCTGCTCGACCGCGCGACCAACGCGATCCTCGCGGACGTCCTGAGCGGCGTCGACGTGCGGGAGGACCCGTTCGAGGTGCTGCGAACGCTCTCGGCCACCCTGTTCGACACCCTGCAGGCGCACGAGTGGGCCGGGGCGTACCTGCTGCGGGACACCACCATGCAGCCCAACTCCCTGCGCATCTTCGAGGCGATGGGCCAGCAGTTCATGCGGATGCAGCTCACGAGCGCGCAGTGCTTCAACGCCGCCAGCGGGCTGCTGTCCTTCGTAGTGGGCAGCGGCGCCGAGATCCGCGAGATGCCGGCCGCGTTCCTGGAGGAGGGGGTGAGCCAGGAGGAGCACCTGCAGGAGTTCGCGGACGCGTGGCTCGCCCTGGACGCCCACGAGTTCCCGTTCCTGCACACCATTGCCCGCGGCTTCGCGCAGCACGACGACCGCGAGCAGTTCCTCGCCGGAGTGGACATCTACCTCGCCGGGGTCCGGGCGCAGCTGGGCTGAGCCGGAGCCGAGAGGGCGCGGGCCGCGCGGTGGGCCCGTCGGTGAGGGCACCGCGAGCCAGTCCGCTGGCGCGAGCGAGGGGACGTCCGTGGGCACGACGGTGGCTCTCACCCGCACGTTCACCACCCCGGACGGCACCATCTCCTTCGACTACCCGGACGACTGGACCGTGACGGCGCTGAGCACCTCGACCGCGGAGATCCCCGCGTGGAGCGTCAACGACGAGAAGGGGGCCCGGATGTTCACGCTCTCGATCCGTCCGGACGGTCAGATCGCGAGCCCCGTGACGCCCCAGAACCCCACCACGGTGGGAACCCTCCCGGACGCGCTGGACGCCCAGGGCCATCCGCTGGCCTTCGGCGTGGGGCCGTTCCCCGGCCAGTCGGTGGGCGTGAACATGGCGAACGTGTACGCGGTGACGTCCGCGACCGGCGCGGACCGGCTCTTCGGCTACGTGAGCCGCGGGGACGGCACCATGGTCTCGTTCGAGGGCACCCAGGAGGGCGGGATCAACGATCAGGTGGACATGGCGGACGAGACCCAGAAGTTCATGCAGAGCGATCTCTTCCGCGCCCGGCTGCTCCCGGTGCTGGAGTCGTTCACCATGAAGCCCGTCGCGGGCTGAGGCCGGGGCCCACGCCCGGCCGCCCTGCCCTGCGCAGTGACGCAGCCCCGCGCGCAGTGCTAGACAGAAGCCATGACTCACATCGACCAGCTGCCCCCGGACCTCGTGACCGAGCTGCGGGCGGAGACCGCCCAGCCGCTCAGCGGCGGTGACAGCGCGAACGCCTTCCGCGTGGAGACGCCGGGCAGGCCCGTGTTCGTGAAGACGATGCCGAACGCCCCGGCGGGGGTGCTCCCTCTCGAGGCAAGGGGCCTGGAGGCCCTGCGCGCCGTGGTGCCGGAGGAGATCCGAGTTCCTCGCGTGCTGCACGTCTCGGACGGGGCGCTCGCGCTGGAGTGGATCGACGAGGGTGCGGGTGCCCGGACCGGGGCCACCGAGCGCGGCTTCGGGATCGGCCTCGCCGCGATCCACCGCGCGCACGCACCGCACGTGGGGTGGCTGGCGCCGGACCTGCCCGAGCGCATCGGCTCCTCGCCCACGGATCTGACGCCCACCGACGACTGGGCCGAGTTCCTGCTGGTGCGCCGGATCGAGCCGCTGCTGCGCGCGGCGGTGGACGCCGGGAACCTGGACCCCGCGGCGTCGGGCCTGCTGGCGGAGCTCGCGCCCCGCGCGGAGGAGCTGGCCGGTCCCGCGGAGCCGCCGAGCCTGCTGCACGGGGACCTGTGGGCCGGCAATCGGGTGGTGGACGCCTCCGGCGCGAACTGGCTGATCGACCCGTCCTCGTTCTACGGGGGCCGCGAGTACGACCTCGCGATGATGCAGCTCTTCGGCGGTTTCGGCAGGGAGTGCTTCACCGCGTACGACGACGCCTACCCCCTGGCCGACGGCTGGCAGCAGCGGGTGCCGTGGTACCAGCTGCCCCCGCTGCTCGTGCACGCCATCCGGTTCGGCGGCGGCTACGGGGGTGCGGTGGTGCGGGCCCTGCGCCAGCTCGGGTGCCCCCGCCCGTGGTTGGACAGGACCCGCCGCTGTCCAGCATGATGGTTATTAGAATTTCTAGTAGTTACGAGGCGGGAGTCACCGGGTGACGGAGACCGGAACGTGGAGTGCGAGCGTGAGCCCGCAGTCGCGCGCGCTGCGTCGGCTGGTGCGGCTGAACGAGGAGATCGGGTACCAGATCCGCCGCCTCATGGGCCTGAAGGAAACCGACTACTCCGCCATGGCCCTGCTCTTGCGGAGTCCGATGGGGCCCACCGACCTGGCCCACGCCCTGCACATCACCACCGCTTCCGCCACGGCCGTGGTGGACCGGCTCGCACGGGCCGGGCACGTGGTGCGTGAACCGCACGGAGAGGACCGCCGCCGCATGACCGTGCGGGCCGTGGCCGGATCCCGTGAGCAGGTGCGGGAGCACGTGGTGCCCATGATGGACATGGTCGAGGAGGAGCTCGCGCGGCTGGACGAGTCCGGCCGCGGGGCCGTCCTGCAGTTCCTCACCGGCACCGCCGACCGCATGGAGGACTACCTGGCGGGTCTGCGCGAACGCCCGGCCGGCACTGGCGGCGCCACCCAGGGCATGCCCGGCCCCGGGGCGGAGCGCCCATGACCTCGGAGACAGACACCGCGGCGGATCCCACCGCGGTCTGGGACGTGTTCCGCGCGGCCGTTGACCGGGAGCTGGACGAGTTCTTCGACTCCCCGCGCAACAGGGTTCCCTCCAGCCCGGGCTTCCCGGTGATGTGGGATCGCATCCGGCACCAGGTGGTGGGCGGCAAGCTGATCCGGCCCCGTCTGACGCAGATCGCGTGGCGCTCGTTCGCCGGTGAGTCGAGCACTGACTCCGGCCGAGAGGCCGAGTGCGTGCGCCTGGCGGCGTCGTTCGAGATGCTGCACGCGGCGCTGATCGTGCACGACGACGTCGTGGACCGGGACTGGCGCCGTCGTGGGCGGCCCACGGTGGGCGAGCTCTTCCGCCGCGACGCGGTGCAGGCGGGGGCCCCCGAGGGCGAGGCCGAGCACGCGGGGGAGTCCGCGGCGATCCTCGCGGGAGACCTGCTTCTGGCGGGTGCGCTGCGGCTGGCGACCACGTGCACCGAGGACCCGGGGCGGGGACGTGCCGTGGCAGACGTGGTCTTCGAGGCGGTGACCGCGTCCGCGGCCGGTGAGCTGGACGACCTCCTGCTCTCTCTGCACCGCTACGGCGCGGAGCACCCGGGCGTGCAGGACATCCTGGACATGGAGCGGCTGAAGACCGCCACGTACTCGTTCGAGGCACCCCTGCGCGCCGGCGCCCTGCTCGCGGGGGCGCCCGAGGAGCAGGCCCAGCGCCTGGCGCGGGCCGGCGCCCAGCTCGGGGTGGCCTACCAGGTCGTCGACGACGTCCTGGGAACCTTCGGCGACCCCGAGCTCACCGGCAAGTCGGTGGACGCCGATCTGAACTCGGGCAAGGCCACCGTGCTCACCGCCCACGGAATGCAGACCCCCGCGGTGCGGGACGTCCTCGCGGAGCTCGCGGCCGGGCGTACCACGGTCGCCTCCGCGCGGGCTGCCCTGACGGCGTCGGGAGCGCAGGAGGCAGCCGTGGCAGTGGCCACGGACCTCGTGGACCGGGCCCGGGCCACCCTGGACGGTCTCCCGCTGCCCGCTGCCCAGCGCGCGGAGCTCGACGCGCTGTGCCACCACGTCCTGAACAGAGACTCGTAGTGAGGACCCCCACCATGCCCCAGGACGCACCGGCCGACGCGCCGCTGAGCCTCTACACCGCCACCGCGCTGGCGGCCTCGGGCGCGGTGATCGGGCGCTACTCCACGTCCTTCTCGCTGGCGTGCCGGACCCTGCCGGCGGCGGTGCGCCGGGACATCGCGGGGATCTACGCCCTCGTGCGCGTGGCGGACGAGGTGGTGGACGGGACGGCCGGGGCGGCGGGTCTCGGCGCGGACCGGGTGCGCGCGGCGCTCGACGCGTACGAGGCCGAGGTGGCCTCCGCGCTCGCCACGGGCTTCTCGACCGACCTGGTGGTCCACGGCTTCGCGGACGTCGCCCGCCGTCACGGCTTCGGCACGGAGCTCACGGAGCCGTTCTTCGCGTCCATGCGCGCGGACCTGGACGTGGCCGAGCACGACGGCGCCTCGCTTGAGTCCTACATCTACGGCTCGGCGGAGGTCGTGGGGCTGATGTGCCTGGAGGTCTTCATGGACATGCCCGGCACCCGCGCCCAGACCCCGGAGCAGCGGGAGATGCTGCGCGCCACGGCCCGCCGGCTGGGTGCCGCGTTCCAGAAGGTCAACTTCCTGCGGGATCTCGGCGCGGACCACGACCAGCTCGGACGCACCTACTTCCCCGGCGCGGACCCCTCCCACCTGGACGAGACCCGCAAGCGGCTGCTGCTCGCGGACCTCGGCGCGGACCTGGACGCGGCCGTGCCCGGGATCCTCGCGCTGGACCGCCGTGCCGGGCGCGCGGTGCTGATCGCGCACGGACTGTTCGGTGAGCTCGCACGGCAGATCGAGGAGGTGCCCGCGGCGGAGCTCACACGACGGCGCATCAGCGTGCCCGCCGGGGTGAAGCTGCGGATCGCCGCGAGAGCGCTGTCCGTCACCGCGCGCACGGGCTCGCACGGGCGGGGCCGAGCCCTAGAGTCGGGGCCCCCGGTGCCGGCGGCCGTGCCCGAAACCTCCCGGACGGGGGCCACCCGATGACGCGCACGGTGGTGATCGGCGGCGGCTTCGCGGGCGTGGCCACGGCGGGCCTGCTCGCCCGGGACGGGCACAGCGTCACCCTGCTCGAGCAGCAGGACACGGTCGGTGGCCGCTCCGGGCGGTGGTCCGCGGAGGGCTTCTCGTTCGACACCGGACCCAGCTGGTACCTCATGCCCGAGGTGATCGACCGCTGGTTCACCCTGATGGGCACGAGCGCCGCCGAGCAGCTGGACCTGCGCCGGCTGGACCCGGGCTACCGCGTCTTCTTCGAGGACCACCTGGCGGAACCGCCCACGGACGTGGTCACCGGCCACGCGCAGGAGCTGTTCGACAGCCTCGACCCGGGGTCCTCCAGCGCGCTGCGCGCCTACCTGGACTCGGGCGCGCAGGTCTACGAGCTCGCCAAGAAGCACTTCCTCTACACGGACTTCGCGCACCCGCTGGACCTCGTGCGCCCGGAGGTGCTCCGCAACCTCCCGCGGTTGGCAACGCTGCTGGGCACGTCCATGAAGAACTACGTCGCGCGCCGTTTTCCCGAGCCGCGGCAGCGCCAGATCCTGGGCTATCCCGCCGTCTTCCTGGGGGCGTCCCCCGGCTCCGCCCCGGCCATGTACCACCTCATGAGCCACCTGGACCTCACCGACGGCGTGCAGTATCCGATGGGTGGATTCGCCGCGCTGGTGGACGCCATGGAGCGGCTCGTGCGCGCGGCCGGTGTGGAGATCGTCACCGGGGCCACCGTGACCGGCATCGAGGTGGCTCCCGAACCGCGGTCGCCGCGTTCCCGGTTGGCTGCCGCCCGGGCACGACGTCGCACCGCAGGCACGGTCACGGGCGTCACCTACCGCACGGCGCCGGGCACGGACCCGGACGGCGTCGTCGCCGGTGCGGAGGTCACCGTGCCCGCGGACGTCGTCGTCGGCGCCGCGGACCTGCACCACCTCCAGACCCGCCTGCTGCCGGGTCCGTTCCGCGCGCCGGAGTCCCGCTGGAAACGCCGCGATCCCGGGCCCTCCGGGGTGCTCGTGTGCCTCGGCGTGCGCGGGAAGCTGCCGCAGCTGGCCCACCACAACCTGCTGTTCACCGCGGACTGGGACGAGAACTTCGGGCGCATCGAGTCCGGTGCGGACCTCGCGGAGGAGACCTCGATCTACGTGTCCATGACGTCGGCGACGGATCCGGGCACCGCGCCCGAGGGGGACGAGAACCTCTTCATCCTGGTGCCCTCGCCCGCGGCGCTCGAGTGGGGCCACGGTGGAACCACCGCACCGGGCGTCGACGAGCCCGGTTCCGCGCAGGTGGAGCGGGTCGCCGACGCCGCCATCGCGCAGCTCGCGCGTTGGGCGGACATCCCGGACCTGGCCTCGCGGATCGTGGTGCGCAGGACCTACGGGCCCGAGGACTTCGCGGTGGCCGTCAATGCATGGCGCGGCTCCCTGCTGGGCCCGGGGCACGTTCTGACGCAGTCCGCGATGTTCCGTCCCGGCGTCACCGACCGCGGGATCCGGGGGCTGTTCTACGCCGGTTCCTCGGTGCGCCCGGGGATCGGCGTACCCATGTGCCTGATCTCCTCCGAGGTGGTGCGGGACGCCGTGCGGGAGAGCGGGGCGCGCTGATGTACCTGTTCCTGCTGCTCGTCCTCCTGGGCTGCTTCGCGCTCATCGACCGGCGCTGGAACCTGTACTTCTGGTCCGGGCACCCGATGCGGGCCTGGCTCGTGCTGGTCACCGGGGTGGTGTTCTTCCTCGCCTGGGACCTGGTGGGGATCGCCAACGGACTGTTCTGGCACGGGGAGAACTCCCTGACCCTGGGGATCTTCGTGGCTCCCGAGCTGCCCCTGGAAGAGGTCTTCTTCCTCGCGTTCCTCTGCTACCAGACCATGGTCTACGTGCTCGGCGCGCCCGTGCTGTGGCGGTGGCTGCGGGCCCGCACCGGCGCGGCCCACGCGGGGAGGCGGGCATGACGTACTGGGGTGTGAATGCGGTCTTCCTGGGGATGGCGGCGGTCGTTCTGCTGGCAACGGCGCTCGTGCGGCGTCCACCCGCCCGGTTCTGGGGGGCGCTCGCGGCCTCCGCGGCGCTGCTCGTGGTGCTCACCGCCGTTTTCGACAACGTCATGATCGCCTCCGGGATCATGACGTACACGGACCGCAACATCTCGGGCGTGCGGATCGGGCTCGCCCCGCTGGAGGACTTCGCCTACCCCGTGGCCGGTGTGCTGCTGCTGCCGACGATGTGGCTGCTGCTGGGAGGCACGCCCGGGGCGGCGGCCGGTGACGGGCGGGCGACGGCGGCGTCGTCGTCCTCCGCGGTCGCAGCCGCAACCGCAGCCGGCGCGGGCGACGAGAACGCGAGCGGTGAGGACGCGGACACCGATGGTACGAGCACCGGGCGCGCACATGCCGGGGGCAGGCCCAGTGGGAACCCCGCCGATGGAAGGGACGAACCGTGCTGAGGACGCTGTTCTGGGCCTCGCGCCCGCTGAGCTGGGTGAACACCGCCTACCCGTTCGCGGCGGCCGTGCTGCTGACGGGCGGTTTGCCCTGGTGGCTCGTGGCGCTGGGGGCCGTGTTCTTCCTGGTGCCCTACAACCTGGCGATGTACGGCATCAACGACGTCTTCGACTACGAGTCGGACCTGCGCAACCCCCGCAAGGGCGGCGTGGAGGGCGCGGTGGTGGATCGCGCCGCCCAGCGCGGCGTGCTGCGGGCCTCGTGCCTGCTGCCGGTGCCGTTCGTCGCGGTGCTGGCGGGGTACGGGATCGTGACCGGGAACCTGCTGTCCGTGCTGGTGCTGGCGGTGAGCCTGTTCGCGGTGGTCGCGTACTCGTGGGCGGGGCTGCGCTTTAAGGAGCGCCCGTTCGTGGATGCGATGACCTCCGCCACCCACTTCGTCTCGCCCGCCGTCTACGGACTGGTGCTCGCACGGGCGGACTTCACGGTGGGGCTGTGGGCGGTGCTCGTGGGCTTCTTCCTGTGGGGCATGGCCTCGCAGATGTTCGGGGCGGTGCAGGACGTGGTACCGGACCGTGAGGGTGGGCTGGCCTCCGTGGCCACCGTGCTCGGTGCGCGCCCCACCGTGTGGCTCGCGGCGGGCCTCTACGCCCTCGCAGGTGCCCTGATGCTGCTCGCCCAGTGGCCGGGTCAGCTCGCGGCGCTGCTCGCGGTGCCGTACCTGGTCAACGCGCTGCGCTTCCGGGGCGTCACGGACGAGGACTCCGGCCGGGCCAACGCCGGGTGGAGGACGTTCCTGTGGTTGAACTACGCGACCGGTTTCCTGGTCACGATGCTGCTGATCTGGTGGGCCCGGGTTCACGTGCTGTGAACGGATGCCCAACGCCCGGGACCGGTGCGGCCCGGCCTGGTGAGGCCCGGCCTGGTGCATGGCCCGCGGTCTGCGTGCCCGGGGCTGGCATCATGGGCGCATGAGCCGATCGACGTTCGCCACTCACACCGCCCGGGTCAACGACACGCAGCTCGCCTACACGGACGAGGGGCAGGGCCGGGCGGTCGTGCTGCTGCACGGCCACGGCTACGACCGCTCCATGTGGGACGCGCAGATCCCGGTGCTCGTTGACCAGGGATGGCGCGTGGTCACCCCGGACCTGCGCGGCTTCGGGGAGTCGGAGGTCACGCCGGGCATCGTCTACACCGAGGAGTTCGCGGCGGACGTTATTGCCCTGCTGGACCACCTGGGGCTGGACTCCGTGGTGCTGGTGGGGTTCTCGATGGCGGGGCAGGTGGCTCTGCAGATCGTCGCGACCCACCCAGAGCGGGTGGCCGCGCTGATCGTCAACGACACGGTGCCGCACGCTGAGGACGTGGCGGGGCGGCGTCGTCGTCACGTGGGTGCGGACGGGATCCTGACGGGCGGCATGCCCGCCTACGCGGACAGGGTGCTCGCCTCGATGATCCACGAGGACAACGTGGAGCGGCTGCCCGAGGTGGCCCGCGCGGTGCGCGAGATGATCGCCGCGTGCCCGGCGGAGGGCGCGGCCGCTGCCATGCGCGGGCGTGCCGAGCGCCAGGACTTCACCGAGACGCTGCGGGCGTGGCGCAAGCCCGCGCTCGTGGTCGTGGGGGACGGGGACGCGTTCGACGGCGGCGCGGCCCGGCGGATGGCCGAGCTGCTGCCGCACGGCGAGCTCGCCGTGGTTCCCCGCAGCGGGCACACGCCCAACATGGAGAACCCCGCCGACTACGACGCCGCCCTGCTGCGGTTCCTGGGCTCCCTCACCTGACAGCGGGGCGGGCGCCCGCCCCGCGCGGTGCCGCGAGCCGTTGCGTCCGGGGTGCCGAGCGGTGTCGTCGTCCGGGATGTCACCCTGGGGCGGATTCAGTCCCAGTTCTTGGCGAGCAGCTCCATGGAGTTCAGGACGTCCGGCTGGCGGGTCGCCGTGGGGGAGATCATGAGCTCGTCCGCATCGGCGTGCTCGGCGAAGCGGTGCAGGTAGTCCACCACGGTGTCCGGGGTGCCGGCGCCGGTGTAGCTGATCATGTGCAGCACCTGGGACGCGGCGGGGGAGGCCATGACCATGTCCATCTCCTCCTCGGTGAACTCGCGGCCGCGGCCCACCATGGCCCGCACGCGGGAGCGCTGGGCGGCCTCGAGCTGGCGGGCGGCGTCCTGCGCGTCCTCGGAGACGATCACGTTCACCGCCGCGATCACGTACGGCTCGGACAGCTGCTCCGAGGGCTGGAACTGGGAGCGGTAGGCGGCCACCGCGTCCACGAGCGCGTCCGGCGCGAAGTGCGAGGCGAAGGCGTAGGGCAGGCCGTAGGCGGCGGCCAGCTGGGCGCCGAACAGCGAGGAGCCCAGGATGGTCAGGGGCACGTTGGTGCCGGAGCCCGGAACCGCGTTCACGCCCGGGACGATCGAGTTCCCGCTGAGGTAGCCCTGCAGCTCCTTGACGTCCTGCGGGAAGTTCTCGGCGGCCTCGGGGGAGCGGCGCAGCGCCCGCAGCGTGCGCGGATCGGTGCCGGGGGCGCGCCCGAGGCCCAGGTCGATGCGCCCGGGGTGCAGCTCCGCGAGCGTGCCGAACTGCTCGGCCACGGTCAGCGGGGAGTGGTTGGGTAGCATGACGCCGCCGGAACCCAGCCGGATGCGCTCGGTGTGCGCGGCCACGTGCGCGATCAGCACGGCGGGGGCGGAGGACGCGATCGTGGACATGTTGTGGTGCTCGGCGTACCAGACGCGCGAGTAGCCCAGACGCTCCGCGTGCTGGGCGAGCGTCACGGAGTCCGCGAAGCTCTGGCCCACGGACTGGTCCTTGCGCACGGTGGCGAAGTCGATGACCGACAGGGGCAGTGCCATCAGTAAAACCTTTCCAGAAGAAAACTTGCTGTGGAAATAACGGCCTCGACGGCGGGGGTATTCCTGACGACGTTCCCGGTGTCGGACGGGTGGCCTATGGTGCGGTCATGGCCGAGTACGAGGTCGACGAGCTCTTCACCGTCCCCCGCGAGCGGGCGGTCCTGGCGCCGGGCGCGGTCCACGTTCCGGGGTGGCTGGACCCCGCGCGGCAGCAGCGGTTCGTGGACGTCGCCCGCGAGTGGGTGCGCGCCGCCCCCATGGAGCACAAGGTGCTCGCCGGCGGCGGGCGGATGTCCGTGCAGTCGGTCATGCTCGGCAGCGGCCGCGCGGCCTACCGCTACGGCGCGGACGGCGGCGGACGGGCGCCGGAGCTGCCCGACTGGCTCGTTGCCCTCGGTGCACGGGCGGTCGCGGACGCATATCTCGGGGACCCGGGGCACGACGTCGGCCTCCCGGACGCCGCGCGCCTGGCACGGGACTTCGCCCCGGACTCCGCGCTCGTGAACTTCTACGACGACGCCGCCCACATGGGCATGCACCAGGACAAGGACGAGTTCTCGGCGGCGCCCATCGTGTCCCTCTCGCTCGGTGACACGTGCGTGTTCCGTTTCGGCAACACCGAGACCCGCACCGCGCCGTACCAGGACGTGGAGCTGCGTTCGGGGGACCTGTTCGTCTTCGGAGGGCCCTCCCGCTACGCGTTCCACGGTGTCCCCAAGGTGCTCCCCGGAACGGGCGGGCGTCAGCTCGGGCTCAAGAACGGCGGGCGGCTGAACATCACGCTGCGCATGACGGGCGGTCGCGGCGGCAGGTGACGGTGAATGGGGCCAGGCACCGGGAAGGTTCCCCTCGGGGCACACCCGGCCGGGCGGCGTCGTCGTCGGCGGTGACAGACTGGAGCCATGAAGAGCGAGTCGCTGGATCCCAGCCCCACCGAGACGCAGGTGGAGCGCTACCGCACGCTCGTCGCGGACCACGCCGCGGGGGTGGGGGTGGTGTGCGCCCGCTACCGGGGCAAGGACCACGCGATCACCGTCACGGCGTTCGCGGACGTCTCCTACGACCCGCCCACCATGCTCGTGTGCCTCTACGACATGGGCCGCATGTGCGAGGCCGTGGAGAGCACCGGCACGTGGACCCTGTCCCTGCTCAACGCGGACCAGCGCTCCGTGGCCAACTGGCTCGCGAGCCCCGGCAACCCTGTGGACGGCCTGCTGGACACCGTCCCCTTCCACCGCACCGAGCGCAGCGGCACGCCGGTGATCGACGGGTGCCTGAGCTGGTTCGAGCTCGACACCGTTTCCACCCACACCGCGGCCACGCACCTGGTGGTGGTCGGCAGGGTCACGGCCATGGGCAGGGGTGACGACGCCGGGCGGGCCGACCGCCCGCTGATCCACTTCGCGCGGGAGTACCGGGGTCTGGTCTGACAGCGGAGGACCGAGGATCGAAAACCGTCGCCGACCGCGCTGCGAGCCTGCGGTTCTGTCCCCCAACATGACGTTCTTCGACGCGGTGTGGCCCAGAATGTGGACTGGCAAAGAATAGGTTGGACAGGATTCGCCTGGAAGGATCTACAGTGGCCGGAAATTAGCGGAAAGAAACCGCCGATCCCGGAGCACAGCCGTGTGAGAGGAACCCATCATGCCGGAACGCGTCAGCCACACCACGTCCACCACGCCCCAGAGCCCGGACTCGGGGCCGGCGCCCGAGACCGTTCCCTCGTCCGGCGCCGAGGCCGAGCGCGTGTCCGCGCAGGCCGTGGACCTCGTGGCGCCCACCGAGGCCCTGCGCAGCGATCCGGCCCTGACGGAAGGGTTCAAGTCCGCGTTCGGCCAGCACCCCGCGGGCATCGCGATCATCACGGCGACCGGCCCCGAGGGTCCGGTGGGGCTCACTGCATCGTCGGTGTCCTCCATCTCCGCGGACCCGCCCATCCTGGGCTTCTCTCTGCAGGCCAGCCGCGGGTCGGCCGCGGTGGTGGCCGCCGCGACGTCGTTCGTGGTGCACTTCCTGGACGCCGACGACGTCGACCTCGCCCGCTCCTTCGCCGTCTCCGGCGCACCCCGCTTCGGGGACGACATGCCCTGGACCACCCTGCCCACCGGCGAACCGCGACTCACGGACGTGCGCCGCGTGCTGCGGGCCATTCCCCTGGCGCGGATCAAGGCGGGCCCGTCCCTCGTGTTCAACGCGGCCGTGGTGGAGGTCCTGGGCATGGAGGGCTCCGGCCGTCCGCTCGTGTACCACCAGCGCCAGTTCCACGGCCTGAGCGAGGAGTCGGTCCTGGGACTGCGTGCCTGAGTCGTTCCCGGTCGCTCAAGTTACTTTTTATTGCATAGGTTGACGCGGCATGTATCTCGTCGTAGATTAGTTTCCGAAGCAAGCAGTTGGACGTCGAACGGCGCCCGCCAACCCGGCTCTTCACGAACGAGGGTGTAGTCGGTTGAGCGCGTCGGTGGCCGGGTAGGGGTCGAGGTCTCCCGGATGATGGAAGTTCTTCACGCTCACCATCGCCGAAAGACCTCGACGTGCTCCACCCTA
>NZ_RBMB01000045.1:0-16665 GCF_003989485.1 Kocuria sp. HSID17590
GCCCGCCGGGAGGCGATCGGGGTGTGGGTGAACCACTTCAACTACCATCGGCCTCACACCGCCTGCGGCGACCAGCCCCCGGCCTCACGCACCCCCGCCCGAGTCAACAACGTCACGCCCTCCTACAACTAGGGCTCCCCGGAACGGAGTCAGCAGGGGCTCGCCGGCGGGCTTGCGGTCGTTCTCGTACTGCTTGATGGCTTCCTGGAGCGACTGCGTGTAGTTGGTCTTGATCTCCACCGTGGCCATGGGCAGGCCGTTGAGGAAGAGCACCAGGTCGATCCGGTCCGCCTTGCGGGTGGAGTACACGACCTCCTGGACCACGCGCAGCCGGTTCTGGGCGTAGCGCGCGGCGATCTGGGGGTTGCGGTCGTCCGCAGGGGGCATCTGCAGCATCTTGAAGCGGCGGGCACCGGGCACCAGGAACCCCTTGCGGAGCACGTTCAGCACCCCGCCGCCGTCCCGCTCGGGCTGGGCGAGCTGACTGGTGAGCCGGTCCAGGATGCGATGTTCGCCCTTGGCCCGGGCGGCATCGTCACCGTGGGGCGGGACAACTTTGGCGAAGTTCTCCGGGTCCGTGTCCTCGAGCCAGCCCAGGACGTCCTCGGGGAAGATGGCGCGCTCCTTGTCGTACCCCTCCGAGCTGGGGGAGTGGAGCCACCCGTGCTCCGAGAGGTAGGTGGCGATCTTCTCCTGGTGCTGCTGACTCATGGGCTCTCCCTAGTTCTCCCTGTGCAGACCCTGCGCGATGTCGTCTTCCAGCTGCTCCGCGACCGGCTTGTTCCTGGCGGTGACGTCAATCTGGCCCGTGACTGCGGCCGTGATGAGGGCGGCGCGGCGCTCGCGAGCGAGTCGAACTGCGGATTCGAGGGATTGGTGGGCTAGCTTGCTCTGATATCTCGTCTGCGCGAATTCATCTGTAATCGCCCGCTGAGTAGCGAGGTCTGGAACGGCGATGGCGGTGCGTAAGACGATAGCTAAGTTGAGTCGGGCCCGCGTAGACCCCCTGCTTTCTTCCTTAAAGCTGTCGGCAGATATTTCGGACGAGAGGGACCACGCCAGGAACTCTGGTGTCACCCTGCTGTTCGGTCGCGCTCTATAACAGTCAGCTTTGACGATGCCATGTCCGAACTCTTCAGGCACTACGGCGGAGCGCCCGAGGGGATGGGTTGCATCTCCGAGTCCAGCGATAACAACGTCTCCAGGGCGGACCTCATGCGATTTTAGGGTCATCGCATAATCAGACGGGATGTAAGCGCGTGGCTCGAGCCTGAAATCTATCCGTCCAATGTTTCCCAATCGAACAACAGGCGCGCCTTCATCGGAGTAGTGCGCCGAAGTCAAAGCTGACCCGAAAGGCCCATCCACAAGAGAACTAACCAGATAACGGACTTTAATTGAACTAAACCCGCAGGCGACTTGTCGCGCGCGTTCAGTCCATATTGTATTAGTGCGCTCAGAGAGGAGATCTTTCATCTGATTCAGATGCCTAATGAGAGAGTCGATTTCGGCGGTCTCGTGGTCGAGGTAGTCCGCGATCTCACTCTGGACTGACAGATCAGGTGCCGGGACTCGGAAGTTCTTCATATCGCGTTCCGAGACCCTCCGTAGACCTCCTGCGCCGGTCATGGAGGCAATTGCGGCGGTCCGGAAATCCTCCGACTGCATAATGTACGCCAAGAAACGCTGGGACATTCCCGGGTTCGGTCGGAGAACCGTCACTTCCGTAGT
Source organism: Kocuria sp. HSID17590 (assembly GCF_003989485.1). Classification (NCBI taxonomy): domain Bacteria; kingdom Bacillati; phylum Actinomycetota; class Actinomycetes; order Micrococcales; family Micrococcaceae; genus Kocuria; species Kocuria sp. HSID17590. The sequence continues at coordinate 1,732 of NZ_RBMB01000045.1, forward strand.
CGCGAAAACTGGTCCATCCAGGTCGGCACCAATTAGACCCTTACCGTTCTCGAAGCACGGCGTGACCTTGGCGTAGGCTACATCGGTTTGTTCTAAGTACGAATATCCAGTCGACAACGTTTTGTAGCTTCGTTGCTGCGTGACAGTAGGCTGCGCGAAATTGCCAATTTGTTCCATGGGCAACAGCGGCCATTCATTGTCTGGATCAGACGCCACAGCCTCAGGGACTGCCGGATTGAACTGTGCCAGGTGTCGCAAGCGCACGGTGGGGTAGGCGCCGCTCACTTTTTCACCTCTTCCAGCCGCGCGCGGATGCGGCCCAGGACCTCGTCCAGGTCGCGGTCGATCTCCTCCAGCGGGCGGGGTGGGATGTACTCGTAGAAGTGGCGGGTGAAGGGGATTTCCGCGCCCTCCTTGGTCTTGGACTCGTCGATCCAGGCGTCCGGAACGAAGGGCTTCACTTCGCGCTCCAGGTACTCGTGAATGTCCTCGTCCCAGGGGACGTTCTCGGTATCCCGCAACGTCGAATCAGCTTCGGGCTGATTGAGGCGGCCGGTCTGTAGCTCGCCGTCCTCGTCCCGCTCGCTCAGCTCGTTCACGATCACCTTCACCAGAGCCGGCTTCAACCGCAGGCCCGCCTCCGTGGCGGCTTCCATGAACTCATTGGTGAACCGCGCGCGATTGGTGCTCACCGTGCCATCTCCACGCTGGGACAGACCGGTGAGTGCGGAACGGAGCGCCGCGGCGTCGTCGTCGGAGAGCTTGGCGACCTGCTTGGCGGCCATGACGCGCTCGACGCGCTCGGGGGTGCACGCAAAATTGAGCCGGAGCGGACGCTCCACCGTGATGGTGCGGTAGAAGAAGTCCTCGGTGCGAAAGATCTTGGAGCGTGTGGTCTCCGCGAAGTCCCGGTAGAGCTGGGCGATCTCCGCGATGTTCTCCGCCGAGAGCTGCTTGCGCTTGGAGCCCACCGACTTGCGCATCTTCACGAACATGTCCGTGGCGTCGATCAGCTGGACCTTGCCGCGGCGCTCCTCGGGTTTGTTCTTGGACAGCAGCCACACGTAGGTGGAGATGCCCGTGTTGTAGAACATGTCCGTGGGCAGGCCGATGATGGCCTCCAGGTAGTCGTTCTCCAGGACCCACTTGCGGATGTTCGACTCGCCGGAACCCGCGCCGCCCGTGAACAGCGGGGAGCCGTTGAGCACGATGGCCGCGCGGCCGGCCGCCTGGTTCTCGTCCGCGGAGCCCGGCTCGCGCATCTTGGAGATCATGTGCATGAGGAACAGCAGCGAACCGTCCGAGACGCGGGGCAGACCCGGGCCGAAACGGCCGCCGAAGCCCGCGACCGTGTGCTCGCGCTCCACCTCCTTGCGGTTCTGCTTCCAGTCCACGCCGAACGGCGGGTTGGAGAGGCAGTAGTGGAACGTGCGGCCCCGGAACGCGGGCTCGGTGAGGGTGTTGCCCAGCACGATGTTGTCGATCGGCTGGCCCTTGACCACCATGTCCGCCTTGCAGATGGCGTAGGACGCGGGGTTGATCTCCTTGGCCCAGCAGGTTCACCTGCGCGGACGGGTTCAGGGCGGTGATCTTGTCGTCCGCCACGGAGAGCATGCCGCCGGTGCCGGCCGTGGGGTCGTACACCTCGCGGATCAGGCCGGGGACGGTGAGGTCCGCGTCGTCCGTGAGCAGCAGGGTGACCATCAGGTCGATGACCTCGCGCGGGGTGAAGTGCTCACCCGCCGTCTCGTTGGAGGCCTCCGCGAACTTGCGGATCAGCTCCTCGAAGATGTGGCCCATCTGGTCGTTGCTGACGGCGTCCGGGTGCAGGTTGGCCTTGGAGAAGTGCTGCAGGATCTGCAGCAGGAGATCGTGGTTCGCGAGGTCCACGATGGTGTCCTCGAACCGGTACTTCTGGAAGATCTCCCGCACGTTCGGGGAGAACGCGTTCACGTAGTCCCGGAGGTTCTCCTCCAGGTTGTCCGGATCGCCCTGCATGGACTTGAGGTCGTGCTGCGAGCGGTTGAAGAAGCTGTAGGTGTGGCCCGCGCGGTTGCGGAGCATGGCAATGGGCGGCTCCACCCCCACGTACATGGGGCCAATGGCCTCCAGCACCGCCTCCTTGGTGGGGGCCAGCACCGCATCCAGGCGGAAGAGGACCGTGAACGGCAGGATCACATCGCCGTACTCGTGCTGCTTGTAGGTGCCGCGGAGGATGTCCGCCGCACCCCAGATGAAGGACGCGTGGTTGAACACTTGTGGGGCCTTACGTGGTGATCGGGAGGGTACTGCCGAGTGTAGGGTCCGGGTGCCTACTTCGCGGGGCGGGCTACTGCCCCGGCGCGGCGCGTCTGGGAGGTGAGAGGACGACGTCGTGCCGGGGCCCATCACTAGCATGGTTCCATGCAGATGAATGGAGCACTCGTTGAGCACGCGGGCTACTGGTTGGAGGACGCGCTGCGGACTGACTCGGGCGACGTGCTGCTGACCAGTCCCTACCTCTCCTACCCGGAGTGCGCGAGGGTGGCGCGCGCCGTGCAGGACTCCCCGCTGGAGGCCATCCTCTACACGGTCCTCGATCCCTTTGCCGCTGCCCAGGGGTACCTCTCGGTGGAGGGGCTGAGGACGCTGGCTGACGCCGGGGTTGATCTCCGGCACGTGGACCGGTTGCACGCCAAGTGCTTCATCGTGGGCGAGCGGGGACTCGTGGGTTCAGGAAACCTCACGGGCGCTGGCCTGGGGTATGCCGCTCAGTCGAACCGCGAAATCGGGGTGGAGCTGGCACCCGATCAGGTGGTGGGCCTGCGGGCAATCATCGAAGGCTGGCCCGCCGAGGTGGTCTCCAGAGCGGACCTGGATGATCTGCAGGAGAAGTCGCGGTGTGTCGCGTCCCTGCCTCGACGGGCGCCCGCTTCTGCCGACCCCGCGGAGTTGCGTCGCGCGGCCGAACAGGTCCTCCTGGACGCTCAGAGTGGGGAACGGCAGCTGTGGGTCAAGGTCGAATACGGGAAGCAGAAGCCCGAGGCGTGGCTGGCCCCGTACTTTTTTGCAAGCCCCCGAAAGGGCCGCCCGAGTTTCAAGGCTGGCGATCTGGTACTGATCTGCGCTGCAAACACGAACGATTGCTACGCCATTGTGGAGGTCACGGGTGAGGCCGAGTGGAAGACCGACATGCCTTTGTTTCGCGGTCAGGTTCGAGACGACGAAGCCGTAAAGAACTGGCCATGGGTCAACAGAACCCGCCCCCGCCTGGTGCCATTCCATGGTGTGGGGTACAAAAAGTCGGACCTGGGGCTATCGGGCGCAGGGCGGGGTAGCCACCTGAAATTGTCCCTGAATCAGTTCGCGGCAGCGGTTCGGATGTTGGGAGGTGATGGGGTGTCACCGCACCCGTGATGTGTCTGCCTCGAGATGCGGTGCTGGACAGCGTTACCGCTGCCGCGGGGCTTGGCGTTCAGCAGCCGAACGCGTAACCACCGTTGCATACCCTGACAGCTGCGGACCGGGGCAAGGCTAGGCGGAGCATGAGCTGAGCTCGTTCTGGCGCAGCGATGAATTGTTAGCGGGAGCCACGCATTGGCGGAAAGGGCGGGGTGATTAATTTAGGAACGAACCTGAATACAAGTGGTAATAAGGTGGCCTGTTATGGATTATGCGGCACAACTTGAGCTAATCTGCAGCCTTACCCCTGTGGGTATCGGCGTGACGGGCTGCCTCGGGAAGCCCCGGCGCGCTGAGTAAAACTAAAATCAAGGAACCCCGGAAATTAAATCACCGGCCAGCAATCTCGTCTACGCACCGGATATACCCGTGAGTGAACAGTACGATAAAACAAAATTCGAATCCCGCCGTGAAGGAGAGTCTCGATGAATAATCTTGATCCAGCAATCGCTTTGAAAAATATTGAAACGGCCCTCAGGTTAGTAGTCATTTCAGAATGCGGCGGTTCGTGGCTTGAGATGAAAGGAGCACCCCCGGAGCGGGAATTGATTGAAAGAAGCGAGGAGGAAGCGCGCCGCCGAAGGGGGGTACGACCTTCGAGTGACTTATTGGAGTATGTACAATTTCCCCAACTGTGCAATATTATCTTGGGAGATTGGGATAAATTTACCCATGTTTTTGGGGCGAAGCAGGAGTTCCAGGCGTTGATTAAAATTGTCGGAGGGGTAAGGAATACGATAGCCCATAGTCGTGAGGTTGCGATTTTCGAGTCCTATCTCCTAGCTGGCATCAGTGGCAGAATAAGAGCGCAGGTGGGCACCTACAGGGAATCTCGGGATGGAGGGGTCGTTTTTTACCCTAGGATCGAGAATGTAAGTGATACGTTTGGGAATAATGGTATCGAAGGGCTTTGGCTGTTCGAAGATAACTTCTGTCGTCTAAATGTGGGGGATGAGCTTGAGTTCCGTGCGGCAGCATTCTCGCCTCGAGAAAGTGAGTTGCAGTGGAAGGTGTGTGTCAATGATTCCACCGGGGCTATAGTAATTCAATCGATCGATGATTTGCCCGTTGCAGCAACCGGCAGCGACGTAGTTCTACGTTACGTAATAACTGAGGATAATATTGGGGAAGATTTCCAAATCAAAATAATCCTAACAACAAATAATAAATATCATCGACATATGGAGTATGAGTCCTCATTCGACGATAGTCGAACCTTTGGATACTCCGTCAATCCACCAATGCGGGAATAGGGGGCATTGTGTTTATGGGAATCTCTCAGATCTCGCCATGCGATGATGTTCGGTAACTGGGGGTAGTCAGATTGGATATTCTAAAGGGGGGATGTGTGGCAAACCTGTTGCTGTGCCATTTTTTCGCCGATAGTGGGCGATGGGAAGAAAGGTATCGGAGGGTGAGCCCCCAAAATCGTTAGTGCCGGGCAGTTTTGAAACCCCGGGCGGCGGACCGGAATCTTCGCGACCCTTAGCGCAAATGGACCGATGCCACGGGGTGCCGGTGTGGCGGTGTCGAAGAGAAGGGCGCTAAAGAGGAACGGCGCCTCCCCAATGGGCCGTCCTACCCTTGACCCATGCCTACCCCGAACCTCGCCATCCCCCCACTCGCCGACCTCCTCGACTCCGCCCACGTGGTCTCCCTCCCCATGCGCGTGACCTTCCGCGGCGTCACCGAGCGGGAGACCGTGGTCTTCCGCGGCCCCGCCGGGTGGGGCGAGTTCGGTCCGTTCCCCGAGTACGGGGACGCCGAGGCCGCCGCGTGGCTGCGCGCCGGGATCGAGGCCGCCTGGCAGGGCTTCCCGGAGCCCGTTCGTGACCGGGTTCCCGTGAACGCCACCGTCCCCGCGGTCCCCGCCGAGCGCGTCGCGGACGTCCTGCGCGGCTACTCCGGGCAGGTCCACGCCGTGAAGATCAAGGTGGCGGAGCGCGGCCAGGGCCTCGCGGACGACGTCGCCCGCGTCGCCGCCGTCCGCCACCTCCTCCCGGACGCCGAGCTGCGGGTGGACGCCAACGCGGGCTGGGACGACGACGCCGCAGTCACCGCCCTGGGCGCGCTCAGCGAGTTCCATCTCGCCTACGCCGAGCAGCCCGTGGCGAGCGTCGAGGGTCTGGCGAGCGTGCGGCGTCGGCTGCGGGAACAGGGCGTGGGCACGCTGATCGCGGCAGACGAGTCCGTGCGCAAGGCCGAGGACCCGCTTGCGGTGGCGCGCGCGGGTGCCGCGGACCTGATCGTCGTGAAGGTCGCGCCGCTAGGGGGAGTGTGCCGCGCCCTGGACGTCGTGGCGCAGGCGGGGCTGCCCGCCGTCGTCAGCTCGGCGATCGACTCCTCCGTGGGGATCCGCGCGGGCGTCGCCCTGGCCGCCGCGCTGCCCGAGCTGCCGTACGCGTGCGGGCTCGGCACCCTCTCGCTCATGACCGCGGACGTGACCGCCGAGCCCCTGCGCTCCGTGGACGGGTTCCTGCCCGTGCGGGACGTCGCCGTGGACGAGGCCCTGCTCGCCGAGCACGCCGTCACCGGGGAGCGCCGGGGCTGGTGGCTGGACCGGCTGCGCCGCACCCACGCCGTGCTCGCCGCGCAGTAGACCAGGGGGGAGAGCGGCGGCGTCGGCGGACTCCGCCCACCGGGTTAACCTCCAGTTCGCCCGGCGGTCGCACGGCGATCACACGCCAGTGGTGAGGTGGCTCATGGAAACACTCGCTGACATGCACGGACGCATGTCTCACCCAGGGAGCCACTCCATGACGCAAGCACCAGAACGCCGCCGTCTCCTGCCCATGCTGGGCCATGTGAACGGCAAGCGCAGCCCGCTCACGTGCGAGCTCAAGTGCGGCAGCCAGTGCATGACCCCGGACGCCAACACCTCGTCCAACGAGTACGTGCACGACATCATCTCCGCCGCGATGAGCCGCCGCGCCGCACTCGGGCTCGGTGCCGCCGGGGCGGTGGCGGTGGGGCTGGTGGCCGCGACCGCCCAGCCAGCGGAGGCCACGTACGGCTACTGGGGTCAGGGCAGGGCGCGCCTGGACTTCACCCCCGTCAAGCCGGTGAACATGACGGTCGACGACCTCACCGTCCCCAAGGGCTACGACTGGTCGCCCATCATCCGCTGGGGCGACCCCCTGTTCTACGACTCCCCGGAGTTCGACCCCAAGAACCAGAGCCCGGAGTCCCAGTCCAAGCAGTTCGGCTTCAACTCGGACTATCTGGACATCATCCCGGACCCCAACGGACTCACGGGCGTGCTGGTGAACAACCACGAGTACACCAACGAGAACACCATGTTCCCCACGGGGTACGAGAAGACGAACCTCACCACCATGGTCAAGACCGCCATCCAGGCGCACGGCATGTCGGTCGTGGAGATCACCCGCGTCAAGGTGGGGGAGCCCTGGACCTACGTGCGCGGCGGCGCCCGCAACCGGCGCATCACGCTCACCACGCCGTTCGTCATGGACGGCCCCGCGGCGGGCTCGGACCTGCTCAAGACCCAGGACGACCCCACCGGCAAGCGCGTGCTGGGCACCCAGAACAACTGCTCGGGCGGCGTGACCCCGTGGGGCACCGTGCTCTCCGGGGAGGAGAACATCCACCAGTACTTCATCACCTCCGGCACCGCCGAGGAGAAGCGCTACGGCTTCCCCACCACCATGCCCTCCCGCCGCTGGCCCGAGGTGGAGAAGCGCTTCGACGCCCGCATCCCCGGGTACAAGAACGAGCCCAACCGCTTCGGCTGGGTCGTGGAGATCGACCCCCAGAACCCCAACTCCGCCCCGCTCAAGCACACCGCGATGGGCCGCTTCAAGCACGAGGGCGCCAACGTGCGCGTGGGCGACGACGGCACCGTGGTCGCGTACTCCGGTGACGACGAGAAGTTCGAGTACATCTACAAGTTCGTCTCCGCCAAGAAGTACAAGCAGGGCGACAAGAAGCACAACATGACCCTGCTGTCCGAGGGCGACCTCTACGTGGCCCGGCTCAAGGGCAACTCTCCCAAGAAGCAGATCACCGGGGACGGCACCCTGCCCAGGGACGGCGAGTTCGACGGCTCCGGCGAGTGGCTGCCGCTGGTCAAGGGCGGGAAGTCCATGATCAAGGGCATGTCCGTGGAGCAGGTGCTCGTCTACACGCGCCTGGCCGCGGACAAGGCCGGCGCCACCAAGATGGACCGCCCGGAGGACGTGGAGCCCAGCCCCCACACCGGCAAGGTCTACGCCGCGCTGACCAACAACTCGGACCGCGGCAAGGAGGGCAAGGCCGGCGTGGACGAGGCCAACCCGAGGACCGGCAACCGGGACGGCTACATCCTGGAGCTCACCGAGCGCCACAACCTCCCGCAGGCCACGCGCTTCGACTGGAACCTGCTGCTGGTGTGCGGGGATCCCACCAAGGACTCCGGCACGTACTTCGGCGGCTTCCCCCGGGAGAAGGTCTCTCCGATCTCCTGCCCGGACAACGTGGCCTTCGACCGCTCGGGCAACCTGTGGATCTCCACGGACGGCGCGCCGTCCAAGATCGGCTACAACGACGGCCTGTTCAAGGTCACCCTCGACGGCTCCGAGCGTGGCCGGGTGCAGCAGTTCCTCGCCGTCCCGCAGGACGCGGAGACGTGCGGGCCGGTGGTGCACGACACCGAGGGCATGGTCTACATCTCCGTGCAGCACCCCGGTGAGGACGGCTCGTTCGAGCAGCCGCGCTCGTACTTCCCGGACTACGCGCTGCCCACGCGCCTTGAGCCGGGCGAGTTCTCCATGCCGCGGCCCTCCGTGATCCAGGTGTTCCGCAAGAACCGGAGCAACAAGCCCCAGTTCCCCGGCAATGTGAGCGACCAGCCGGGCAAGGGTGAGAACCAGGGCAAGAAGCGCAAGAACGGGCACACCGGACCCAAGTACCGCGGCTACGAGGACAAGTCCACCCGCGAGCTGCAGCAGCGCGCGCGGCAGGCCCCCAAGAGCTACGAGGGCTGAGTCGGCGCCCCTCGGGGGCACCGGCGCCACGGGCGGGCGGGATCGCGCAGGCGGTCCCGCCCGCTTTGTCGTGCGTGCCTCCGGCACCATCGGACGACGACGCCGCCCGCGCGCCTGCCGCGCCCACCGCACCGCCCGGGGGGCGACGTCGCCGAACGGGCGCGGCGACGTCCCCGAGCTGGCGCCGCGGCGTCGTCGTCCCAGGGGAAAAGCGCTGTGACGTGGGAGGACACCGAGTATGTGACGTGTTTGTGACGGAAAGTATGGGTGCGGGTGGGCCGGTCGGTACGTTGGAGCGACTCGCCTCCCTCTCACCCAAGGAGCAGCCATGACCACCCCCACGGACACCGGGACAGCGCCCCCCAAGAGCGCGTCCGGACGCGTGCGCGGACCCCGCAAGGGCACCGATCTGGGCCAGTGGAAGGTCAGCGGCCGCGCGCCCCTGAACCACAACGAGGAGTTCAAGGCGGAGGAGAACTCGCTCGACGTCAAGCAGCGGATCATCGACACGTACTCGAAGACGGGCTACGCCTCGATCCCCACGGACGACGTCCACGGCCGCTTCCGCTGGCTGGGCCTGTACACGCAGCGAAAGCAGGGCGTGGCGGGTGCGAACACCTCCAAGCTGGACGCCGAGTCCCTCTCGGACGAGTACTTCATGCAGCGCATCCGCCTGGACGGCGGGCAGCTGAGCACGGAGCAGGCCCGCGTGGTGGGAGGCATCTCCCGAGACTTCGCGCGCGGCACGGCGGACGTCTCGGACCGGCAAAACATCCAGCTGCACTGGCTGCGCATCGAAGACGTCCCCGAGATGTGGGAGCGCCTGGACTCCGTGGACCTCACCACGCTGGAGGCCTGCGGCGACACCCCGCGCGTGTTCCTGGGCAGCCCGGTGGCCGGCGTGGAGAAGAACGCGATCCTCGACCCCAGCGAGGACCTCGCGGCCCTGCGCGAGGAGTTCATCGGCAACCCCGAGTACGTGAACCTGCCGCGCAAGTTCAAGACTGCGATCACCGGCAGCCCCACCCTGGACGTGGTGCACGAGATCAACGACGTCAGCTTCGTGGGCGTCAACCACCCCGAGCTCGGCCCCGGCTACGACCTGTGGGTGGGCGGCGCACTGTCCGTGTCCCCGCGGCTCGGGGAGCGCCTGGGCGCGTTCGTCTCCCGCGAGAACGTGGTGCCCGTGTGGGCCGGGGTGTGCGGGATCTTCCGCGACTACGGCTACCGCAAGCAGCGCACCAAGGCCCGCCTGAAGTTCCTGCTGGCCGAGTGGGGCACGGAGAAGTTCCGGCAGGTGCTGCAGGACGAGTACCTGGGCTTCGAGCTGCCGGACGGCCCCGCGCCCGAGCGCGCGGTGGGTCACTCGGACCACGTGGGCGTGCACGAGCAGGTGGACGGCACGCGCTACGTGGGCTTCGCGCTCACCGCAGGGCGGCTCTCCGGGGACGCACTGGTGGCGCTCGCCGACGCCGCCGAGGCCGCCGGTTCCCAGCGCATCCGCCTGACCCCGCACCAGAAGGTCCTCGTCCTGGACGTGCCCGAGGAGAACATGGACGCCCTCGTGGCGGCCATGAAGCCCTGGGGCATGGACGCGAAGCCCAGCCCGTTCCGCCGCTCGACCATCGCGTGCACCGGCATCGAGTTCTGCAAGCTCGCGTTCGTGGAGACCAAGGGCCTCGCCGCCCGGGTCATCGACGACATGGAGCAGCGGCTCGCGGACGTGGAGATCCCCACGCCCATCTCCCTGCACATCAACGGCTGCCCCAACTCGTGCGCCCGCATCCAGACCGCGGACATCGGGCTCAAGGGCCAGTACATCGGCGAGGAGTACGTCTTCCAGGTGCACCTGGGCGGCGGCCTCGCCTCACCGGACCGCGAGGAGGGCGGCCTGGGCCGCACCGTGCGCGGACTGAAGATCACCGCGGACGACCTCTCGGACTACGTGGAGCGCGTGACCCGCACCTTCCTGCGGGAGCGCGGCCCCGAGCAGAGCTTCGCCGAGTGGGCACTGTCCGCAGAGGAGGACTCCCTGACATGACAGTCACCGACACGACGACGTCCCCCGGGCGCACCCGCTCCACCGAGGAGCTGAAGGCGCTCGTCGAGGAGGCGCAGCAGCGCTTCGGCGAGCGGGACGCGGACCCGGACGAGGTGCTCGCGTGGGCCGCCGAGACCTTCGGGCACAAGCTCGCCGTGGCCTGCTCGATGGCCTCGGACACCGTGGTTCCCGCCCTGGTCAGCACCCACCTCAAGGGGGTGGATGTCCTGTTCCTGGAGACCGGCTACCACTTCCCCGAGACCCTGCAGACCCGCGACGACTTCGCCCGGGACTGGCCCGTGAACGTGCGGACCCTGCTGCCGGAGATCACCGTGGCCGAGCAGGACGCGCAGTACGGCGCCAAGCTGCACGACCGCGATCCGGGCCTGTGCTGCGGGATCCGCAAGGTCGCCCCGCTGGACAAGGCCCTGGGCGGCTACGAGGCGTGGGTGACCGGGCTGCGCCGCGAGGAGACGCCGCACCGCGCCAACGCCGCGCCCGTGGAGTGGGACGAGCACCACCAGATGGTCAAGATCAACGCCATCGTGGACTGGAGCTTCGACCACGTGGTCCAGTACGCCGAGGAGAACCTGGTGGTGGTCAACCCTCTGCTGAGCCAGGGCTACCCGTCCATCGGGTGCGCCCCCTGCACGCGTAAGGTCGCCCCCGGAGAAGACCCCCGTGCCGGACGCTGGTCCGGTGTGGGCAAGACAGAATGCGGGATCCACCTGTGAGCACCACGAGCCCCCTGACCCAGAGCACCCCCTCCACCGTGACGCTGAGCCAGCTGCAGCGCCTGGAGGCCGAGTCCATCCACATCTTCCGCGAGACCGCGTCCGAGGGCGAGCGCCCCGTGCTGCTGTTCTCCGGCGGCAAGGACTCGGTGGTCATGCTGCACCTGGCCGCCAAGGCCTTCTGGCCGGCACCCATCCCGTTCCCCGTGCTGCACGTGGACACCGGGCACAACTTCCCGGAGGTCCTGGACTTCCGGGACCGCACGGTGGAGCGGCTGCACATCCGCCTGGAGGTCGCGAGCGTCCAGGACTACATCGACGACGGCCGCCTGGCCGAGCGCCCGGACGGCACCCGCAACCAGCTGCAGACCGTGCCCCTGCTGGACGCGATCACCGAGGGCCGCCACGACGTCGTCTACGGCGGCGCCCGGCGCGACGAGGAGAAGGCCCGCGCCAAGGAGCGGATCATCAGCCTGCGGGACGAGTTCGGCCAGTGGGACCCGCGCAACCAGCGCCCGGAGCTGTGGAGCCTGTACAACACGCGCCACCGCCCCGGTGAGCACGTGCGCGTGTTCCCGCTGTCCAACTGGACCGAGCTGGACATCTGGTCCTACATCACGGAGAAGGGCATCGACCTGCCCTCCCTCTACTACGCGCACGAGCGGGACGTGGTCAGCCGGGACGGCATGTGGCTGGCCGTGGGCGAGCACGTCACCCCGCGCGAGGGCGAGAGCGTGGAGACCCGCACCGTGCGCTACCGCACCGTGGGGGACATGAGCTGCACGGGCGCCGTCGAGTCCCCGGCGGCCACCGCGCAGGACGTGCTGGCCGAGGTCATGACCAGCACGCTCACCGAACGAGGCGCCACCCGCGCGGACGACCGCGTGTCCGAGGCCGCCATGGAGGACCGCAAGCGAGAGGGCTACTTCTAGAGATGAGCACCGAGAACACGGCAAGCCTGCTGCGGATCGCCACGGCCGGGAGCGTGGACGACGGCAAGTCCACCCTGGTGGGGCGGCTGCTGCACGACACCAAGAACATCCTGGTGGACCAGCTCGAGGCCATCGAGCGCGTGAGCCAGTCCCGGGGCCTGGACTCCGCGGACCTCGCGCTGCTGACCGACGGGCTGCGGGCCGAGCGCGAGCAGGGCATCACGATCGACGTGGCCTACCGCTACTTCGCCACCCCCGCCCGCAGCTTCATCCTGGCCGACTGCCCCGGCCACGTGCAGTACACCCGCAACACCGTCACCGGCGCCTCCACCGCGGACGCGCTGATCGTGCTCGTGGACGTGGTGCACGGCATCGTGGAGCAGACCCGGCGCCACCTGGCCGTGGCCGCGCTGCTGGGCGTGCCGCACCTGATCGTGGCGGTCAACAAGATCGACCTGGTCGACGACGCCCGCGGTGCCTTCGAGGCGCTGGACCGGGACCTGCACGCGCTCGCGGACGAGCTCGGTGTGCTGGACCTGCAGACCATCCCCGTCTCCGCCCTGCGCGGGGACAACGTGGTGGAGCCCTCCGCGAGCACCCCCTGGTACACGGGTCCGTCCCTGCTGGGCTGGCTCGAGAACCTCCCGGACTCCTCCGAGCTCACCCAGGCCGAGCACTTCGCGCTGCCTGTGCAGACGGTGATCCGCCCGCAGTCCGCCGCGGTCTCGCCCGAGTTCACCGACTACCGCGGCTACGCCGGGCAGATCGCCTCCGGGGCCGTCGCGGTAGGGGACGAGGTCACGGTGCAGCCCGCCGGGCGCAGGACCACCGTCACCCGGCTCGACGTCGCCGGGGAACCGGCCGAGCGCGCCGTCGCCGGGGAGTCCGTGACCCTGAGCCTCGCGGACCAGATCGACATCACCCGCGGGGACCTGATCGCGGAACCGGCCGGGGCGCCGTCGGGCTCCAAGACGGTGGAGGCCGTGGTGTGCTGGCTCGACGACGAGAAGCCCCTGCGCGAGGGCCAGCGCGTGCTGCTCAAGCACACCACGCGCGTGGTCCGCGGGATCGTGGGCTCCCTGGACGGACGCCTGAACCTGGAGAGCCTCGCGGCGGAGTCCGTGGACGCGTTCGAGCTCAACGACATCGGCCGTGTGAGCATCCGCGTGGCGGAGCCGCTGTTCACCGCCGCGTACACGGACTCACACTCCCTGGGCTCGTTCCTGCTGATCGACCCGCAGTCGGGGCGCACCCAGGCCGCGGGCATGGTCCAGGACGACAGCGTGGCCACCCCCGGGGTGCTCGGCAACCTGCGCGCAGACGCGGGGGAGTGGGCCATCTGAGCGCACGCCCCGCAGGACGGGCCGCGGCCGGGCGCTTGACCTGAGCCGACCGCGGTTCCCCCCCCTCACAGGGACGGCGTGCCACCTCTGCCGACCGGTTCCGCGCGCTGGCGCGGCCGTCCTCGCCCACCGGCGCGGCCAACCTCGTCCGCCCGCCGATGCTGCCGCACGGGCCACCACCGGCCCGTGCGCGTGGGTGTCGGCGGAACTCGGTACCCTCTCAGGGTGATCACCCCCAGTCTCGTCACGGCCACCGCCGTCCTGCGCGCCCTCGTGCTGCGCGGGATGGAGCACCTGGTGGTCGCACCGGGTTCGCGCTCGGCCCCGCTCGCGTACGCCGCGGCGGCCGCCCACGCGAGCGGGGCGCTCAGCGTGCACGTGCGGATCGACGAGCGGGACGCCGGGTTCACCGCCCTCGGGATCGCGCGCTCCACGGGGCTGCCGTGCGCCGTCGCCACCACCAGCGGAACCGCCGTGGGGGAGCTGCTGCCCGCCGTCATGGAGGCCTCCCACGCCGGGGTGCCCGTGGTGGTGCTCAGCGCGGACCGGCCCCCGGAGCTGCGCGGCACGGGCGCCAACCAGACCACCCGGCAGCCGGGGATGTTCGAGAACTTCGTGCGCGCCGGCGTGGACCTGCTGCCCGTGCGCGATCCCGGCCTGGGCGAGGCCGAGCAGCGGGCTGACGCGGAGTCCTTCCTCACCCCCGTGCTCGACGCCCTCCACGGGGACGACGAGTCTGCGCCCGGTCCCGTGCACGTCAACGTGGCCCTGCGCGACCCCCTGCACCCGGTGTCCGACGACGACCACCGCCACCTGCACACCTGGGCCCGCGCGCTCGCCGAGGAGGTGGAGCGCGCTCATGCCGACGAACCACCCGCGCGGCTCGCCCACCCGTGGTCCGTGCTCGACGAGCCCTTCCTCACCCCGGACGACGCTCCGGTCCCGGACCGGTCGGTGACGGAGCGCCTCACGCTCCGCGGTGCGGTTGGTGCCCCGCACGGCGCACCACTGTCCCGGCGCACGATGACCTCGGGTGGCCCCTCGGCTCCCGACGACGCGGCGCAGTCCGAGGGCACTCTCCCGGCCCCCGCGACCACGGTCCGTGCGCGCCCTGGCACGTCCCGCCCGGTGGTCCTCGCGGGCGACGGCGCCGGGGTCGCCACCGCGCGCTTCGCCCTGGCCCACGGGCTGCCCCTGCTGGCGGAGCCGTCCTCCAACGCCCGCACCGGCGAGGCGGCGATCGCCTCCTACGAGAGCCTGCTGGCCTCCTCGCTGGGCGCCCGGGTGGACTCCGTGGTCCTCGTGGGCAGACCCACGCTCAGCCGCCCGGTCTCGGCCCTGCTGCGTCGCCCGGACGTCCGCGTGGTCGCGGTGCGCCCTGAGCCGGTGCCGTGGTTCGACCGCGGCCGCCGCCCCGAGCAGGAGGTGGCCGGCTTTGCGGAGGCCGCGGGCGTCGTCGGG
>NZ_RBMB01000046.1:0-15134 GCF_003989485.1 Kocuria sp. HSID17590
ACAACCACGACCGCCGGCATTCATCGCTCGGCTACCTCGCACCCGTCGACTACGCTCGGCAATGCACCCATCAATCGGAAACCGACGACTCGCACAGCGACCGGACCGAATGAAGGGGGCGGCCCAGGGTGGCCCCGCGCCGTCGTCGTCCCCGCCGCGGCCCCTTCCCAGCCCCTCCGCGACGGGGACGTGACGGAGGTCTCCCCGGTGCCGTGGGCGACGTCGACAACCGCCCGAAATCCGCGCGGGGACGGGGATTCCGGCCCCCGGCGCTCTCCTGCGCCACCCCCGCAGCGGGTAGGCTGGAGGGCAGCCCGGTGACCGTCAATGCAAGGAGTCATTGCTCATGCCCAAGATCATCTACACCGAGACCGACGAAGCACCCATGTTGGCCACGTACTCGTTCAAGCCCATGGTGGAGGCCTTCGCGTCGACCGCCGGTGTGGAGGTGGAGACCCGGGACATCTCCCTGGCCGCCCGCATCCTGGCCCAGTTCCCGGACCGGCTCACGGACGAGCAGCGCGTCCCGGACACCCTGGCCGAGCTGGGGGAGCTCGCCAAGACCCCGGAAGCCAACATCGTGAAGCTTCCCAACATCTCCGCGTCCATCCCGCAGCTGAAGGCCACCATCAAGGAGCTGCAGGCGGACGGCTACGACCTCCCGGACTACCCGGAGGACGCCTCCTCGGACGAGGCAAAGGAGATCCGCGCGCGCTACGACCGCGTCAAGGGCTCCGCCGTGAACCCCGTGCTGCGGGAGGGCAACTCGGACCGCCGCGCGCCGAAGGCCGTCAAGGAGTACGCCAAGAAGCACCCGCACACCATGGGCGCCTGGTCCAGGGACTCGAAGACCAACGTGGCCACCCTGGGCCACGACGACTTCCGCACCAACGAGCAGTCCGTGGTGATGCCGGCGGAGGACACCCTCACCATCCAGCACGTCACGGGCCACGGCACCACGGTGCTCAAGCAGTCCGTGCCCGTGCTCGCCGGTGAGGTCGTGGACGCCACGTTCATGAGCGCCGCCGCGCTGGACGCGTTCCTCGAGGAGCAGGTGGCCCGCGCCAAGGAGGAGGGCATCCTCTTCTCGGCGCACCTGAAGGCCACCATGATGAAGGTCTCGGACCCCATCATCTTCGGCCACGTGGTCAAGGCGTTCTTCAAGGACGTCCTGCAGCGCTACGGCACGGACCTCGAGAAGGCGGGTCTGTCCCCCAACGACGGCCTGGCAGCGATCCTCTCCGGGGTCTCCAAGCTCGAGAACGGCGAGGAGATCGCCGCCGCGTTCCAGGAGGCCATCGACAACGGCCCCGAGCTCGCCTACGTGAACTCGGACAAGGGCGTCACCAACCTGCACGTGCCCTCGGACGTGATCGTGGACGCCTCCATGCCCGCGATGATCCGCACCTCCGGGCAGATGTGGGGCCGCGAGGGCGAGCAGAAGGACACCCTGGCCGTGCTGCCGGACTCCTCCTACGCCGGCGTGTACCAGACGGTCATCGACGACTGCCGCGAGAACGGCGCGTACGACCCCACCACCATGGGCACCGTGCCGAACGTGGGACTGATGGCGCAGAAGGCCGAGGAGTACGGCTCCCACGACAAGACCTTCGAGATCCCCGAGGCCGGCACGGTTCAGGTGGTCAACTCCGCCGGTGACGTGCTGATGTCCCACGACGTGCAGCCCGGTGACATCTGGCGCGCGTGCCAGGCCAAGGACGCCCCCATCAAGGACTGGGTGCAGCTGGCCGTGCGTCGCTCCCGCGAGTCCGGGATGCCCGCCGTGTTCTGGCTGGACGAGACCCGCGCCCACGACCGCAACCTCATCGAGAAGGTCAACACCTACCTCGCGGACGAGGACACGGACGGGCTGGACATCCGCATCCTCTCCCCCGTGGACGCCACCGCGTTCACCATCGAGCGCCTGCGCCGCGGCGAGGACACCATCTCCGTGACCGGCAACGTGCTGCGCGACTACCTCACGGACCTGTTCCCCATCCTGGAGCTGGGCACCTCCGCGAAGATGCTCTCGATCGTCCCGCTGATGAACGGCGGCGGCCTGTTCGAGACCGGTGCGGGCGGCTCCGCGCCCAAGCACGTGCAGCAGGTCCTCGAGGAGAACCACCTGCGCTGGGACTCCCTGGGCGAGTTCCTGGCCCTCGCGGCGTCCTTCGAGCACCTCGCCACCCGCTACGACAACGCCAAGGCACAGGTTCTCGCGGACACCCTGGACCGGGCCACCGGCACGTTCCTGGACGAGAACAAGTCCCCGTCACGCAAGGTCAACGAGCTCGACAACCGCGGCTCGCACTTCTACCTGGCCATGTTCTGGGCCGAGGAGCTGGCCAAGCAGACCGAGGATCCCGAGCTCGCGCAGGCCTTCCAGAAGGTCGCCTCCGAGCTGCGCGCCAACGAGGAGACCATCAACGCCGAGCTGCTCGGCGTGCAGGGCTCCCCCGCGGACCTCGGCGGCTACTACTGGCCGAAGCCGGAGCTGGTCTCGGGCGTCATGCGCCCCTCCGCCACGCTGAACCGGATCATGGACTCGCTCTCCGCCTGATCCGTTCGGGCTTGATCTGTTCGGGCTGATCCGCGCGGCCTGGCCCGCCCGGCTGCTCTGCTCGGGACACGCGGCGCTTCTCCGGGAGCGCCGCGTGCCCCGAGCAGTTCCGAGTCCACGCTTCTGAGACGACGACGCCGCCGCGTCCCCTTCCCGGGGACGCGGCGGCGTTCGTTCTTTGCGGCGTTGGTTCACGGCGCCGTCCGTTCGGGCAGCGCGTGCGCATGACGCCCGTCGTTCGCGAGGGGGCCGGGTGTGACCCGGCCCCGCGCTCAGGTGCGGATCAGGACAGGACGGCCACGGCGGCGTCGTAGTCCGGCTCCTCGGAGATCTCCGGAACCAGCTGCGAGTGGACCACGGTGCCGTTCTCGTCCACCACCACGACCGAGCGGGCGAGCAGGCCCTCCAGCGGGCCGTCCGTCATGGTCACGCCGAAGTCCTCGCCGAACGCGGAGCGGAAGGCGGAGGCGGTGACCACGTTCTCGATACCCTCGGCGCCGCAGAAGCGGCCCAGCGCGAACGGGAGGTCCTTGGAGACACAGACCACGGTGGTGTCCTGCAGGGCGGAGGCGCGCTTGTTGAACTCGCGCACGGACTGCGCGCACACCCCGGTGTCCACGGACGGGAAGATGTTCAGGACCACCCGGCGGCCCGTGAACTCGTCCGAGGTGACCGGCGCGAGGTCCGTGTTCACCAGCTCGAACGAGGGGGCGGTCTTGCCCTCGGAGGGCAGCTCGCCAACGGTGTGGACGGGGGTTCCTTGGAATGCGGTGGTAGTCATGGCTTCATTCTGGTGCGCCACCCGGGGCCTCGACAGGCGCTTATGCCGTGCGCTGAACCAGGCCCGCTGATAGCCTCGACCCCACCGACGTCCCCGTGACGCACCCCACAGGCACTGCGCATCCCAGGAGGAAGCATCGTGAGCCTCAACCCCATGACCGTTGCCGTGACCGGGGCCGCCGGTCAGATCGGCTACAGCCTGCTCTTCCGCATCGCCAACGGCGACCTGCTGGGACGGGAGCGGCCCGTGCGGCTGCGGCTGCTGGAGATTCCCTCCGCGCTGCCCGCGCTGGAGGGCACCGTGATGGAGCTGCAGGACTGCGCGTTCCCGCTGCTGCGGGACGTGGAGATCGGATCGGACCCCCGTGAGGTGTTCGACGGCGCGCAGCTCGCCCTGCTCGTGGGCGCTCGGCCCCGCGCCAAGGGCATGGAGCGCGGTGACCTCCTGGAGGCCAACGGCGCGATCTTCACCGAGCAGGGCCGCGCCCTGAACGACGCCGCCCACGACGACGTCCGCGTGGTGGTTACGGGCAACCCGGCGAACACCAATGCCCTGATCGCGCAACGCAACGCCCCGGACATCCCCGCCTCACGCTTCAGCGCCCTGACCCGGCTGGACCACAACCGGGCCGTGGCCATGCTGGCGGAGAAGACCGGCGCGTCCGTGAACGACGTCAAGCACCTGAGCGTGTGGGGCAACCACTCCGCCACCCAGTACCCGGACCTCGACCACGCCAGGGTGGCCGGGCAGCCCGCCACCGAACTGGTCTCCCGCGAGTGGGTCACGGAGACGTTCATCCCCACCGTGGCGCAGCGCGGTGCCGCCATCCTGCAGGCCCGTGGCGCGTCGTCGGCCGCCTCTGCCGCGAGTGCCACCATCGACCACGCCCGGGACCTCATGCTCGGCAACCCCCGCGGGGACTGGACCTCCATGGCGGTGGTCTCCGACGGCTCCTACGGTGTGCCGGAGGGGCTCATCAGCTCCTTCCCCGTGACCACCTCCGGCGGGGACTGGTCGATCGTGCAGGGGCTGGAGATATCGGAGTTCTCTCGGGCGCGCATCGACGCCTCCGTGGCCGAGCTGGAGACGGAGCGCGCGGCGGTGACGGAGCTGGGCCTGATCTGAGGCCCGGGGTCCCCGCCGCGAGGCTACCTGGCGCGCCCGGACCCACCACTCACACACAAAGTGCAGCTTTTGACGTTTCCGGGTCGGAATGCGTCAAAAGCTGCACTTTCTGTGTGCCGGAAGCCGCGAATTCCTCGGGCGTGGGGCGGGGCGTGCTGCATCTACTGAGCAAGTGCAGATCTGGGCGCGATTTTCTGCGTTTGCTCCGTTGATGCAGGGGTTCCGACGGCGCTACGCGTCTCGTGACGCTCTCAGCGCCTCGTGGAACGCCGCTTCTGCGTCCGCCGAGAACGGCACGAAGACCACCGTCTGCACCTGCGTGCCCGCGGCCAGGACCGTGTCCACCGCGATCTGCGTGGCACTGTCCATGGGCCAGCCGTAGATGCCCGCGGAAATGGCGGGGAAGGCCACGCTCTTTGCGCCGATCTCGTCCGCCACCCGCAGCGACTCCCGGTAGCACGACGCCAGGATGTCGCTCTTGTCCTTCGTCTTCGCGTACACCGGACCCACGGTGTGGATCACCCAACGGGCGGGGAGGTCGTAGCCGTCGGTTGCCACCGCCTGGCCAGCGGGCAAGCCGTCCTTGAGCGTGGTGTCACGCAGCCGCCTGCACTCGGCCAGCAGCTGCTTCCCCGCGGCCCGGTGGATCGCACCGTCCACGCCACCGCCGCCCAGGAGCTTGGAGTTCGCGGCGTTGACGATCGCGTCCGTGCGGACCTTCGTAATGTCACCCTTGCGGATCTCGATGTTCATGCGGCCACCCTACTGCCGCTCCCCGTTCGGAGAGCCTGGCCACCCCACGAGGACGCGGCCGCGCTACCGGGTGTTCACTGCGGCCGGGCATCCCCTCCGACGAGGTTCGACGCCCGCGGCCGGGCGGAAATCACTCGGACGCGGGGCCCACGTACATCCAGCGCTTCGCACGTTTCGTGAACTCGGAGACCTCGTGCAGGCTGCCGGGCTCGCCACCGGCGACGTACGACGCCGTGAACTCGACGATCCCGCGCTCGTCCCGGGGACCGCCGTCGACAACCCGCTCCACGGACAGCCCCGTCCAGCGGGTCTCCGGATCAACGGAGGTGTCCGCCGGGCGGGTCCGAGGATGCCACGTGCGGAACAGGTGGTCCTCCGCGCCGGTGGCGAACGCCGTGTACCGCGAGCGCATCAGCGCCTCCGCCGTGGCCGGCCACGTCTCGTTCGCTAGTGCCGGACCGCAGCACTCGGCCAGGGACGCACCGGCCGGGAGACCTCCGCAGGGACATGCATTCATGGTGGACGAGCCTACCGGCGGCTGGCTCGGGGCACTCACTCGACGGGCGCGGCGGCCAGTGCCAGGGCGTCGTCGAGCATCTGCTCGGTCAGCAGGCCCGTGAAGGTGTTGCGCTGGCTCACGTGGTAGCAGCCCACGAGCCGGATGTCCCGCCCGTCCGGGGTGCGCAGCCACGCGACCGCGCCGTGGCCGAACTTGGGTCTGGGCCGGGGAACCTCCCAGCCCATGCGGGCGGTGGCCGCGAGGACCGTCTGCCACGCGATGCCGCCGAGGGCCAGCATGCCGCGCAGCTCCGGCAGCAGCTCGATCTCGCGGTCGAACCAGCCGCTGCAGGTGGCCTTCTCTTCCGGGGTGGGTTTGTTGGCCGGTGGTGCGCAGCGCACCGGGGCGATCATGCGGACGCCGTGCAGCGCCTGGCCGTCCCCGGCGGTGGAGACGGTCTCGTGCTCGGCGTAACCCGCCCGGTGGAGGGCCGCGTAGACCCAGCCCCCGGAGCGGTCGCCGGTGAACATGCGGCCCGTGCGGTTGCCCCCGTTCGCCGCGGGGGCAAGCCCGACGACGGCGAACCGCGCGTGCGGATCCCCATAGGACGGCACGGGCCTGCCCCAGTAGGGCTCACCGGCGAAGGAGGCGCGCTTGCGCTCGGCCACGTCCTCCCGCCACTCGACCAGCCGCTCGCACGCGCTGCACACGCTGCACAGGGCGTTGAGCTGGTCCACGTCCTGGGCGGTCGCCGCGAGCTCGCGGACCTGCCGCGCGGTGTGCGCCACGGGGGTGTCCGGCGCGGCGGGGTCCTCGGGCCATCCTGTCCCGGGCGGCACGGGCGACGCGAACAGCTGACCGGTCAGAGGGTGTGGCAGCAGCCGCTCAGGGGTCTCGCTCATGGGTGTGCCCTTCTCTCGGTTCTCAGCGTGCGGCCCCCGGGTCCGGGCCGGGCTCGGCAGGGCGGGATCACGACATCGTGGCGCCCCGAGGGTACCGCGCGGCCCGGACGCCACGGCGCGAGCGGCGTCGTCGCGCTCCTGCCGGGCCGCGGGCCCCAGGGCGGGCCCGGCCCAGAACGTGCCGCGCCTCTGGACCGCCGGCGGCGGCCACCCCGGTCAGAGCAGGCTCTGCTCCCCCAGCCGCCGCAGGATCTGACGGCGCCACCGCTCAGGGAACTCGGGGGCGCGGGTCAAGGCCCGCAGCGCGTCCCGGTCGGTGACGCCCGCGGCCATCACGCGCACGACGTCGGCCACGGACACCGCGCCGGACGGCCGGCTCACGAACTCGAATGCGTCCCCGGCGCGGACGTGGCCCTCGCGCCGCACGCGGAGGTAGAAACCCGTCCGGCCGAGGCGTTCCATGTCGCGGGGCAGCTCGGCGTCGGTCCAGCGCCGGGACAGTGTGTTGCACGGCGTGCGCGGCTGCGTGACCTGGACGAGCGCCGTGCCCACCTGGAAGACGTCGCCGAGGTGCACGCGGTCCTCCGTGGCGCCCCGCAGCGTGAGGTTCTCCCCGAACGCGCCGGGCCCCAGGTCACGCCCCTCGCCGCGCCATGCATCGTAGTGCTCGGCCGGATAGCAGCACACGGCCTTCTCCGGGCCGCCGTGGTGCGCGAGATCCCCCTGCTCGTCCCCGATGAACCCTGACCCGCTCAGGAAGACGCGGTCCCGGTGCTCGGTCTTCTCGATGGCGGTGTCGATGTCCCGACCGCCCCAGTGCTGCCGACGCACCTCGCCCGTGCGCAGCGTGAGGACATGGGCGTCGGTGACGGTGGGCTGGGGGTTGTCCATGGGGCTCCTGTCAGGGTCGGTGGGCACGGCTCACGCGGGGACGGGCACGCACTGCGGGCAGCGGGTGCGGGCCCCGGAGTCCGTGCAGGACTCGCAGCACAGGAACTGGCGGCGGCACTGCGGATCGGCGCAGTTGACGTAGCGCGGCGTGGGCTCGTCGCACTGCGCGCAGCGTCCCAGGGAGCGTGCGTCCGGGGAGAACTCCACGTGCATGCGCCTGTCGAAGACGTAGAGGGAACCGTCCCACAGCCCCTCGTTGCCGTACGCCTCGCCGTAACGGACGATGCCGCCGTCCAGCTGGTAGACGTCGCGGAACCCACGGTTGCGCAGCAGCACACTCAGGACCTCGCAGCGGATCCCGCCGGTGCAGTAGGTGACCACCGGCCTGTCCTTGAGGTGGTCGTAGGCGCCGGAGTCCAGCTCTGCCACGAAGTCCCGGGTGGCCCCGGTCTGGGGCACGACGGCGCCCCGGAACCTGCCGATGCGCGCCTCCAGCTCGTTGCGGCCGTCGAAGAAGACGACGTCCTCGCGCTGCTCCACCAGCTCGTTCACCTCGCGCGGAGACAGGTGCGTGCCGCCACCCACCACGCCGTCCGCGGTGATGGTGATGGTGTCCGGGGCGTTGAACGTCACCAGTTCGGGTCGGACCTTCACGCTGAGCCGAGGGAAGTCGTTGCCCACCCCGTCCGACCACTTCACGTCCACGTGCTCGAACGGCTCGTACTCCCGCAGCCCGCGCACGTACGCCTTCACGTCACGGATGTCCCCGCCCACCGTGGCGTTGATCCCCTGCTCCGAGACGATGATCCGGCCCGTGACATTGCACTGCCTGGCCAGCGTGAGCTGCCACAGTCGCACGGCCTCCGGGTCCGCGAGCGGGGTGAAGACGTAGAAGAGGACGATCTTGGGGAGGGCCATGAGCCCAGGGTATCCGGGGGTGCGAGCCTCCCTCGGTCGGACGGGGCACCGGCGGGTGCTGTCCGCCTGCACGCCGGTCAGGACCTCCGCGTGGCGGCCACGCGGCGTCGTCGACGGCACATGGTGGGCACCGCGCGTCAGCGCCGGTGCGCGTGCCTGCCCTGCCGGGGACGACGCCGCAGCTTGCGCAGGGTGCTCGGGCTCAGGTTCGCCGGGCCGGGCAGACGCCAGCCGAAGCGGCGCGCGGAGATGCTGACCAGGGCGCTCACCACGATCGCCCCAGCCATGCCCCACGTGGGGTGGCCGAGCCCCGCGAGCAGCGCCATGAGGGCGCTCGCGATCATGGCGCTCGTGGCGTAGAGGGTGTTGCCGCCGAAGATCGCGGGGAGCCGGCCGACGGCGACGTCGCGGATCATGCCGCCGCCCACCGCGGTGACGACGCCCAGGAGGATGGCGGGCGGCCACGCGAGACCGGCCCCGAGGGCCTTGACCGTGCCCGTCGCGGCCCAGCAGCCCACCGAGAGGCAGTCCGCGAGGAAGAGGGCGCGGAAGGTCCACGTGCTGCCGAAGACCATGAGGTACGCGAGCACTGCGCCCACCAGCGAGGACGTGAGGTAGGCCGGATTCGTCAGCGCCACGGGGAAGCCCTGCTGCAGCAGCGTGTCGCGCAGGATGCCCCCGCCCAGGCCGGAGAGGATCGCGAGCACCGTGAACCCCACGAGGTCCATGCGCAGCTGCCGTGCCACGACCCCGCCCAGGATGCCGTTGGTCAGCACACCCAGCAGGTCCACGACGTCGAAGACGACGTCCGCCTCGAAACTCACCGTGCGCTCTCCCCTCCCGGTGGCGCCGCCCGGCGCCCCGTACAGCATAGGGGTCGGTGAGAGGGAGGTCCCCGGCGTTGCGGCGGCGGGGCGCGGAACCGTCCCGAGCGATCGGACGCGGCCCCCGCTGCCGGGGCGCTTCTGCGTGTCGGCGGGGTGGGCCAGGATGGTGGCATGAGCACAGTGCACCCCGGATACACCCTGCTGGACGGCCCGCCCGCGGTGGCGGACTACCTGAGACTGCGCCGGGAGACCGGCATGAGCCCCAAGACCGAGGAGCAGGCAGAAGCCGGGATCCACGGGGCGTGGGCGGCGCTGCGCGTGCGCCACGACGCCTCCGGAGAGACCGTGGGCATGGGCCGGGTGATCGGCGACGGCGGGTGGTACTTCCACGTGATCGACATGGCCGTGCTGCCCGAGCACCAGGGGCAGGGCCTCGGCGGCGCCGTCCTGGACGGGCTGCTGGAGACCATCCGCACCTCCGCGCCCCCGGGCGCGTACGTGAGCCTCATGGCGGACCGCCCCGGACAGGCGCTGTACGCCGGGCGCGGGTTCACGGACCCTGCGCCGCTGACCAAGGGCATGACCATGTGGCTGGACGACTCCCGTGGCTGAGCCTCCCGCGATTGAGCCTCCCGCGATTGAGCCCGCCGGGCAGCGGCTCCCACCGATCCCTGCCTCAGAGCTCCAGGGCGAGAATGCGCACGCTGCCCGGGCGCCCCGGTGGAATGCCCCGTGCGGCACGGTGCTCGGCCGCCACGACGGGCCCGTGGACCGTGCCACCGGCATCCGGTATGCACGGGCCGAACGCTATGGACTCCCCACACCGCTGCCCCCGGCCACCAACGTGATCCACGCGACCGATCCGGCACCCGCGTGCCCCCAGCCGCCCATGCCGTTCCTGGACGACATCGTGGGCAGCAACATTGGCGACCTGCCCCAGGACGAGGACTGCCTGCGGGTGTCCGTCACGGTGCCCGCCGGGACAGCGCCGGACGCCGGGCTGCCCGTGATGGTGTGGATCCACGGTGGCTCCTATGCCGCCGGTGCCGGTGACGCGCCCTTCTACGACCCCGCCGCGCTGGTGAGTGAGCAGCGGGTGGTCATCGTGAGCGTCACGTACCGCCTGGGGCTACTGGGGTTCCTGGGCGATGGGAAGGACATTCCCGCGAACCTCGGCCTGCTGGACATGATCGCGGCCCTGCGCTGGACCCGGGAGAACATCGCCGCCTTCGGCGGGGACCCTGCGAACGTCACCGCGTTCGGCCAGTCAGCCGGTGGCGACGCCGTGGCGCACCTGATGATCGCTGACGGCGCCCGCGGGCTCTTCCGCCGCGCCATCATCCAGAGCGCACCGTTCGGTCTGCTTCCCGGCCGGGCGAAGATGAACGCTCTGATGGCCGCCACCTCGGCGCCGCTCGCGAGAGATGCGCCGCTGTCCGAGGTCCGGGCAATGCAGCAGCGCGTCGCGAAGGCTGCCGTCCGCTTCGGGCTCAAGGGACAGATGCCGTTCGGACTCCAGTACGGCCACGCTCCCCTGCCCCCGGAGTCGGAACTCGACGCCCGCTGGCGCGAGGCCGCCGGCCGCGTGGAGGTGCTGGTGGGCAACACCGTTCGGGAGGCGGCGCTGTTCACAGCCCGCATCCCGCCGCTGCTGCGACGGATGCACAGTCCTCGCGGTGGGGCCCGTGTGGACCGGTTCCTCGTGGCACCGTTCACCCGGCGGATCTACGGGGAAGGTGCGGCCCGCTTCGCCCGGCGGCACGCGCGCGCCGGCGGCACCGGTGCGCGGTACGAGTTCTCGTGGGGCGTGGGCCGCAATCCCGTGGCCGGCGCGCACATCTCGGAGCTCCCGCTGCTCTTCCCGGGCCACGGGGTCTGGGAGAGGACCCCGCTGGTGGACGGCCACACGTGGGCCGAGGTGCTCGAGGACGGCGCCCGGCTGCGACGCGTGTGGGCGGAGTTCGCGCGGGGCCACGGTGCTCACGGGGACGCCCGTGCCGGGCTGAGGGTGTGCGATCTGCATGACCCGGCAGGCCGCGCAGACTGACGCACAGAAGTTTGCCTGGTGGGGTTGCCGTCCCACCCCGCACTGTTCTGCGCCGGCGGGGCTCTCGTTCCACCTCGCGCCGTCCTGACGCCGCGGTGCGCGGCGGCTTGCCGCGGTCCCTCAGACCTCGGGAACGTGGGTGGCGATCCCCGCCGCCCGGGCGATCTCGCCGTAGGTCCGGGCAAGGTCGTCCAGCGAGGAGTGCGCGTTGAGCCCGCTCGGGTTCGGTGCCACGTACAGCTCCGTGCCCGGCCACGGGGACTCCTGCTTGCCCGCGGTGGCCTTGGGACGGTCAAAGGCCGCGCGGTAGGCGGTGATGCCGAGGACCGCCACCACCACTGGCCGCTTCTCGCGGATCAGGGCGTCGAGCCGTTGGGCGCCCTCGTGGAACTCGTCACGGGTGAGCTCGTCAGCACGCGCCGTCGCCCGGGGGCACACGTTGCTGATCCCGATCCCCCGGCTCAGGAGCTGGTCGAGATCCGCCGGGTCGTAGCCGTCCGCGGCGTCGACGAGCGTGTCCGTGATCCCGGCCCGGTACAGGGCCGGGTAGAAGCGGTTGCCCGGCCGCGCGAAGTGCGCTCCGGTCGCCGCGGTCCACAGTCCGGGGTTGATGCCCACGAACAGCAGCCGCAGCGGAGCCGGCAGCAGGTCGGGGACCGTGCGGTCCCTGTAGGAGTCGAGTTCGGCGCGTGTGAAGCCCATGGTCGCCCATGGTAGGCCGAGCCCGCGCGCTCAGGCTGTGGGCGGCGTCGGCCCCTTCGACGGCGCACGCCCGGCCCGCACGGCCGCCACGCTCGCGAGGATCACGAGCGCCATGCCCGCCAACTCGGCCGTCCCGAGCTCCTGCCCAAGGATCAGCCAGCCCACGAGGGCCGCCGCGGCCGGGGCCATGCTCACGAGGATCGAGAACGTCTCCGCCGCGAGACGCCGCAGCGCCGCGAGCTCCAGGGCGTACGGCAGCGCGGAGGACATCAGCGCCACGGCGAGACCGATCAGCAGCACGCGCGGCTGCAGCAGCGCCGCCCCACCACTCGCGATCCCGAAGGGCGCGGCCAGCACCGCACCGACCACCATGGCGAGCGCGAGCCCCTGCACGCCCGGGAACGAGCGCCCTGCCTGCCGGGACATCAGGATGTAGAGCACCCACAGGGAGGCCGCCCCCAGGGCGAAGAGCACCCCCGCGGGATCGGGGATCTCCGTTCCCGGACCGACCCCGCTGAGCAGCAGCACACCCGCGAGCGCGATCCCCGCCCACAGCACACCGGTGAGCCGACGGGAGAGCACCACGGACAGCACGAGGGGCCCGAGCAGCTCGATGGTTACCGCAACGCCCAGGGGCAGGCGTGCCACCGCCTGGTAGATGAGCATGTTCATCCCGCCGAGGCTGACACCGAACGCGAGGACCACGCCGAGGGTCACGCACGTCATCCCCCGCAGGGAGGGCCGCACGACGGCGCACAGCACCACCGCGGCCATGGCGAGTCTGAGAAACACGGCCCCCAGGGCGCCGATCTCGTCGAACAGGCTCACCGCGATGGCAGCACCCGTCTGGGTGACGAAGGTGGCGGCCACCACCAGGAGCACACCCTGCGCCGTCGAGTCCCGCGCGGAACCGCTGCGGTGCGGGGTGCCGACCATGCTCAGCGCTCCGCGAGCAGGAACGTGCGCAGCGCCATGACGACCTCGTCGGGACGGTCCGCGTGCACCCAGTGGCTGGCGTCCCGCACGGTGATCCGCACGGTCCTGGGGAACAGGGCGCGCATCACCGGGACGTCCGCGTCCTGGATGTAGGGCGACTTCTCGCCGGCCATCCACAGGACGGGCCCGGTGAAGGTCCGGCCCGCGACGTCCTCCTCGGGCCAGCCGCCCACGTCGTCCAGCTGGTCGTGGAGCAGGTCCAGGTTGGGCTGCCACCCGAAGCCGCCGTCGCGGTGGCGCAGGTTCTGGAGCAGGAACCCACGGACCTGGTCCTCGGGGATCTCGGAGCGCAGGGCGGCGTCCGCCTGCGAGCGGTGCGTGATGCCGGTGAGGTCCAGGCGCTTGAGGGAGCCGAGCAGGTGCTCGAAGTTCCCGCGGGAGGCCTCCGCGTCCGCCTCCTTGGAGTCCACGGGCGCAATGTCCTCGATCACGAGCCGGCGCACCACGTCCGGGTGGCGCAGCGCCAGCAGCATCGCGACCTTCCCGCCCATGGAGTGCCCGAGGACGTCCACGGGCCCGTCCGCGGCAAAATCCCGGCGCAGCTCCTCGGCCACGGTGTCCGCCATGGCGGCGTAGCCGAAGCTCTCGGTCCACGCGGAGTCCCCGTGGTTGGGCAGATCCACGAGCAGACACGTGAAGTCCGGCTGCAGCCCCTTGGCGATGTTCGTGAAGTTCTTGCCCCGCCCGAACAGCCCGTGGAGGAACACGAGGCGGTGCTCACCGGAGCCGATGAGAGTGGTCTTCAGCGTGGGTTTCGTTTCCTGCGGCACGCGGGTCAATCTACTGCGCGCCCCGTGCGCCACCAAAGCAGATGACAGCGTCGCACGGGGCTGTCACCCGGGCCCGGTGCGCTCGGAGCAGGGTCGTGAGGGGCCGGTGGGCCGCCCGCCGCCGTCGAGAGACCGCGGGGCGCGACCCACCGGAACCGTCGTCGGGAAAGACCCGGGACGGTCAGTTCGAGGAACCCTTGAGCCGCTCGATGTGCTCGGAAGCCTGCGCCTTCGTCAGGTCCGCGGGCAACTCCTCGCCGGCCTGCTTGGCGAGGGTGTCCAGGTAGGACTTCTGCGCGGGGGTCATGGGCTCGTCGCCGCTGACCCACTCGGAGGGGTCCTTCTCCAGGGAGGAGTCCTCGGCATCCCCGGTGGCACCGATGGTCTCGCCCTGGGGCGCACCGTTGCCGGCCGGGGTCTGCGGCGCGCCCTGAGCGGCGCCGCCCTGGACACCGTTCTGAGCCGCATCCGGCGTGCCGTTCTCGAGCGGCGGCTGGGCGTTCTGCTCGCCGGGCTCCTGTGCGGGGTTCTCGGTCATGGCTTCTCCTTGGCTGGGTCGGGGACCGCTGGGGTCCACGGGGTGCGTTCGGTGTCGGTCATCCTACGCAGGCCGTCCGACACGCTCACGCCGCGCCGTCGTCGACCCTCGGGGTCTCAGCGCACGATGCTGCGGTTGCTGCCGTCCTCGCGGCGCGTCCAGCCCTTCGCGTCGAGGTGTTCGAGCAAGGGGATGGCGACCCTGCGCGTGGTGCCCCACGCCTGGCGGGCCTGGCTCGTGGTGAACGGCTGCGGCAGGCGCGCGAGCTCGCGCATGGCGAGCGCGGGGGCCGTGGGCAGCAGGACGACGTCGCCCGGCAGCCTCAGCAGCCGGCCGAGCCGCTGCGCCGCGGCCAGTTCACGGGATCCCAGTCCCAGGTCGTCGAGCTCGTAGGCCTCCGGCGCCGCGAAGGGGGTGGCGCGCAGCCTGTCCTCGAGCGCGGCCACAGCCGTCTCGGCCGCCCCCAGTCCCCCGCCGTCACCGGGCACCGCGAGGTACCCCTCGCGTTCCTCCAGACCGGCCCGGGCGACGACGGCGGGCAGCACGTGGGTGGCCGGCTCGCCCAGTGCGGTGGCCGCGGCACCGCGCGACAGTCCCGGGGCCAGGGGCTCCCGCTCGTGCAGGGCGGCCACGGCGTCGCGCAGCTCGCGGGCCCACCGGTCCAGGCGCGCGGTGTGGATCCACCAGCCGTCCGTGACCAGCACGGGCGCACCGGCGGGAGCGGCCTCGACGGGCAGTCCGAGCAGCCGCAGCCGGGCGGCGGAGACCGCACCGTGCTTGACCGTCTCGGCCATGGGGTCCCCGTTGTCGGGGATCTCCGCGAGC
>NZ_RBMB01000047.1:0-237 GCF_003989485.1 Kocuria sp. HSID17590
TGATAACATCACATCACTACGAACATGATGA
Organism: Kocuria sp. HSID17590; assembly: GCF_003989485.1. Taxonomy (NCBI): domain Bacteria; kingdom Bacillati; phylum Actinomycetota; class Actinomycetes; order Micrococcales; family Micrococcaceae; genus Kocuria; species Kocuria sp. HSID17590. The sequence continues at coordinate 32 of NZ_RBMB01000047.1, forward strand.
GTGCGCACGCGGAAGGTAGCACAGATACTATGATAGATGCTGTTGCACAGACACGCTATAATGACAGAGGTTAACGATAAGTCGATGCGCATAGTATTATGTGTCACTCAAGGTGGACAACTTGACAATATGTGTGTATTTTGTACTACTGATAGCTAACTCGTATTATCCGTAAGGTTTAGACTAGTGTTATTTTTTTTTTTTTT
>NZ_RBMB01000048.1:0-12788 GCF_003989485.1 Kocuria sp. HSID17590
TGGCCGTGGTGGCCGCGCCCAGGGTCACAGCTCCCGTGCCGAGCAGCACGAACGTGGTCCCCAGCAGCGCGGCCAGGCCCAGGAACTCTGCGAGGTTCACGCCGCCGAAGAGCCGGGTGGTGGCGATCTGCGTGAGCACCACCAGGCGCGAGACGAGCCACGAGGGCACCACGAGCCGACGCCGCACGAAGCCCTCCGCGCGGAAGCGGCGGACCACGGAGCCCCCGCGGACGGCGTCGAGCACCACACCGGCCCGGGCGGCACGCTGCGCGCGCTCGGCGCGGTACAGCGGCGGGGCCTGGCGCAGGTAGCGGCGCACGGTCCACGCGTAGACGGGCACGGTGACCACCACGAGCACCAGTGCGAACGCCCAGTGGATCCCGGCCATGCCGGCCACGGTCACGACCACGCCCGTCACGGCCGCGATGGCTGAGGGCAGGGCGGTGTTGACGGCGGAGGTGACGGCGGCGACGTCGTCGCTGGAGCGCGAGACCACCTCGCCCGAGCCCAGGGCCTCGGCGCGCTCCTGGTCCAGCGTGAGCGCGGCGCCCACGGCGTCCTCGCGCAGGGAGGCCACCACGCGGTCCGCGGCACCGGCGGACCAGGCCGTGCCGATCCCGTTGAGCGCGGAGCCCAGCACGAGCGCCACGAGCAGCACCGTCAGCACGCGCCACGGGTCCCCGTCCCCGATCAGCGGGTGCTCCGAGACCTTGCCGGTCACGGCGTCCACGACGACGCCGAGCACGAGCGGCATCACCAGACCGCACCCGGCGGAGGCCAGCAGCACCAGCAGCGAGCCGATCACCCGCGGCAGCTGGGGGCGCAGACGCCGCCCGACCGCGCCGAGCACCTGACGGCCGCCCGCGGGCGGAAGGCTTGTCGATGGGAGCTTCGTGGGTGGGAGGTTCGCGGTGTCACGACTCGTGGTGGCGGGCCCCTCGGACGGGTCCCCCGCGGCTGAGGAACCCGCTGCTGAGGACCGTCCGGACGGCGGATCCGCGGGCCCCTGGCTTCTCTGGGCGCGCACCGGGCCCGTGGCGTGTTCCGGCTGCGCTGCTCTCACGACGCCGCTCCTTCGGTCACGGGCTCGGCTGCGACGTCCCCGGTGGTCACGGTGAGCACACGGTCCGCCGCGGCGTGCCACACCTCGGATGAGCTGAGCACCACGGTCGCGGTCCCGCGGCGGTGCTCTGCCACGGCGTGCGCGACCGACACCTCGGTCACGGTGTCCAGCGCGGAGGTGGGCTCGTCCAGCACGAGCAGCGCGGGCTGTGCGGCGAGCGCGCGGGCGAGGACCACGCGCTGGCGCTGCCCGCCGGAGAGGTGACGGCCGGCCTCACCGGGGTCGGCGACGTCGTGGTGGGACGTCTCGGGGCGGGCGACCTCGCGCTCCGGATCAGTGGGATTCGAAGCTGCGCGGTCGGGGCCGTCTCGGAGTGCCGTCACGTCGTCCGCGTCCGTGCGGCCGCGGTGGGGGCGATCGGCGTCATCGCCGCTCGGAGCGCCGTCGAGGTCCAGGAACTCTCGACACTGGGCGGCGTCCAGACACCGCTCGACCGTCTCGGGGTCCACGGTGCCGAGGCCCACGTTCTCGTGGACGGACGCGTCGAAGACGTGGTCGTCGCCCGAGGCCGCGAGGGCGTCCGCGTGCTCGGTGATCCGGTGCGCTCCGGCCAGCAGCTCCAGCAGCACGGGCTTGACCGCGGCGGGCGCATCGACCACCAGGAGCTCGCGAGCGCCGGGCAAGAGTTCCGCGAGAGCGGGCTCGGACACCGGCGAGTTCTCGTCCGGTGGCGCCTGCAGAACGTCGAGCACGCGGCGCGCCGAGGCGACACCGGTGGCCCACACGACGCCCACGTTGCGCCCGAGCACGCTCATGGGGTCCACGAGCAGCTGGGACACGGCCACGACCACCACGAGGTCTCCCACGGACAGCCGCCCCGTCATGGTCTGCTGCATCGCCACGACGGCCACGAGCACCACGAACACGCCGCCCGCCAGCTGGGTCACGGCGCTGAGGGTTCCCCGGCTGACGTTGGCCGTGAGCGCTGCCCGCAGCGCGGTGCGCGAGGAGGCGCGGTAGCGCGAGGCGGCCTCGCGGCCCGCTCCCAGCCCCGTGATGACCCGCAGGCCGGTGAGGTGGTCCACGGCGGCGTCGGCGGTGGCACCCGCGGTCTCCTGCGCCCGGTGCTGGCGCGCGGCGAGCGGGGCGGCCAGGCGGTCCGCGACGAACGCCGTGACGGCGGCCCCCGCAAGCACGCCGACGCCCAGCGGCCACCAGATGCCGAGCAGCACGGCGCCACCGGCCACGACGGCGGCGAGCTCGCCCACGGGCAGGAAGGCGAGCAGCTTGGTGCGCGCCACGGCCGAGGCGTCCGTGCCAGCCACGGTCATCAGGTCCCCGGGTGTGCGCCGGCGACCGCCCAGGCCCTCGGGGCGGGTGAGGGTGTCCGTCACGCGCATGCGCAGCTCGTGCTCCACATAGCTCGTGGCGGCGTGACCCATGCGGGCCCCGATGCGGTACGAGAAGCTGAGCAGCACGAAGACGAGTGCGAGCAGCACCACGACCAGCACGGTGCCGCGCAGGTCACCCGCGGCAAGGGGCCCGTCGAGCGCGCGGCCCACGACTACGGGCACGAGCACCTCGCCGAGCTGGTGGGTGACCGCGAGGACCGCGGCCCCCAGGGTCAGCCCGGGACGCGAGCGCAGCACCTGCCCGATCAGCCCCGCCGGGGTGGTCGAGGGCGTCACGGCCAGGTAGGTCCGGCGGTCCTCGTCAACGGGTGGTTCGAGCAGCGTGCGCACCCGGGCTCACACCCGTCCGGTGAGCGGTCGCAGCTCCACGGCCCACACGCCCCAGCCCACGGGGTTCACCGCGTGGACGAGCACCCCGGCGTCTGCGGCGACCGAGGACAGGCGGCGGCGCGTGGGGATCTCGCCCCCGCTCAGGCACAGCCGACGCAGGTCCTCCTCCACGTCGAACTCGTCCGGGGTCTCGGTGTCCACGAGGGCGGTGATCACGACGACGCGCCCCACCCGCTGCACGGCCCGGTCCAGCAGGGCGGCGTGCCCGGCGGCGGGGGTGGAGCCGAACGGGTCGAGCAGCAGCAGCGTGGCGGTGCCGTCGGGAACGTCCGCGGGCTCCTCCGTCACGAGCGTCTGCACGTGCTCGCGGCGCACGCCGGAGACGTCGGCCAGCCCCCGGCGCACCTCGGCGTCCGAGCCGGCCAGCACGGCACGCAGCCCGGGCACGCGGCGCATCGCCTCCTCGGCGTAGACACCGCATCCGGGACCCGCGAAGACCACGGTCTCGGACTCCTCCAGGCCCACGGCGGCGGGCACCGCCGGGGCGGTGAACCAGGCCTCCTCGGCCACCTGGTCGTCGGCCTGCGCCGCGAGGGCCTCGTCCTGGGAGCACAGCTCGTCCCAGTGGCGGCCGTCGGTGTCCACGGGCACGGCGGCGCCGGTGGCCAGGGCCCGGTCGAGTCCCGCGAGGGAGAGCTCCCGCACGGTGGCCGCCGGGGAGAGGGAGCGCACCAGCCGGGAGTCGGGGTCCGCGAGCAGGACGCCCGTCTCGCTCAGGCCCAGTGCGGCGTCGTCGTCCCCGGTCAGCAGGTCGTGAACGCGCAGGGCGCGCACGAGCCGTCCGGTCGAGGTCTCCGGCAGGTCGAGGACGCGCGCCAGGGCGGGAACGCTCGTGGCGCCGTCGTCCACGTGGGAGAAGACGCCCAGGGCGCACGCGGTGCGCACGAGCAGCGCCGGTGCCAGCTCGGTGAGCTCGTGCAGCCTGGCCTCCGCGGAGGGGCCGGTGGCGCCCACGTCCACGACGTCCGGGGAGTCCGCCACGCTGACCACGTTCCGGCGGCGCCAGTACCCGGAGATGTCCGTGTGCTCGCGGGTCACGCCGCGCTTCTCGCGCAGCCAGCGGCGCAGGGGCTTGATGCTCAGGGCCTCGCCGGCCACCCACGCGAAGGCCTCGCCGGGCAGCCAGTCGACGCCCTGCACCGCGGAGACCAGATCCTCGCCCGCCTCGCGCACGGCCCACGTGAGCGTCACGTCCGCCTCGGTGCGCAGCTCGATCCGGTCCGCGTCCGTGGGGACCTCGACGACGGCGTGCACCCGGGTGCCGCGCGGCAGGTCCTCCAGCGCGCGGGCAATGGCGGGCAGGGCGGTGTCGTCCCCGGCCAGCAGCAGCCAGTCCACGTCCTCGGGTGCGGCTGCGGAGGCCTTGGGGCCCGCCACGTATACGCTCTCCCCCGGGCGGACGCGCCGCGCCCATCCCGAGGCCAGGCCCGTGCCGTGCAGCACGAAGTCCAGGGCGACCTCCCCCGCCTCGGTGTCCACGGAGCGCACCGTGTAGGTCCGGGCGAGCGCGACGGACTCGTCCGTCCACGCCACCGTGCCCCCGGGCTGGGGCTCCGGGATGGCGCACAGCCCCGTCACCGGGTCCGGGACGATGATCTTCACGTCGTCGTCGAAGCCCGTGCTGCGGAACGCCGGGACCGGGACCCCGTTGCGCTCGTGGGCCTCCAGGCCCGGCCCGCCCAGCACCACGCGGCGCATGTGCGGGCTCAGGTCCTCGATCCGCTGCACCTGCAGCTCGCGGATCGCGATCGGGTAGACGGTGGTCTCGCGGGTGGTGCGTTGCATGTGCTGCCTCTCTCTGCCTGCTGCCCGGGCGGGCCGTGGGCCGCCCGCTTCCGGCGTCTGTGGCTCCGGCCGCCGGGTGCCGGGGTGCGGTCTGGTGCGTGCCGGAGAGCTGACCGGCGCGGACCGGCGCGGTCTCTAGTGCGCGCCGGAGCCGACTGCGCCCGCCACGTCGACGGCGTCGGCAACGGACTGCGCGGCACGGGCCGCGACCACGGAGTCCACGATCTCGCCACCGCGCACCGCCAGGTTGGACAGCAGCGACGAGGACAGGCCGTGGGTGTGCTCCACACCCCCGTTGAGGTACACCGGCGGTGCGGACTCGTCCGCGGGGATCCACTGGTAGTCCCGCGCGACCGCCGGTGCCGTGCCCTCGTGGCGGTACCACCGGGCGTCCGGGCCGAAGAGCTCGGCCGGGTCCGCCGGGCGGTAGCCGGAGGCGAAGACCACGAGGTCGGCCTCCAGGGTGGTGGTCTCCCCCGTGGTGAGGTCTCGGACGTCCACCTCCACGGCGTCGGGGGTCTCCCGGTAGGCCACGACCTCCGAGCAGCTGTCCATGAACAGTCGCCGGTGCCCGCTCACGCGCTCCTCGTACTCGACGTCGTAGAGCGCCTCCACGAGCTCCGGGTCCACCGCGGAGTAGTTGGTGCCGCGGTGGTAGTCGAAGAGCCGGCGCCGGACGTCCTCCGGGGCGCCGTGCCAGCGGTCCACCATGGCGGGGTCGAAGATGCGGTTGACGAAGGGGCTGTCGTCCGCCGGGGTGTAGCCCACCTTGGCGAACACCGAGTGCACGGTGGTCTGCTCGTCCCGCTCGTGCAGGAACTGCACGACCTCGGCGGCGCTCTGACCCGCACCCACGACCACCGCGGTGCGCACGGGGGTCTCCAGGCGCTGCAGCGCGTGCACGGTCTGAGACGTGTGGATCACCCGGTCCGAGAGGCTCACGCCCTCGGGCAACCGCGGCTGCAGACCCGGGGCCAGCACGGCCGCGCGGGCGTGCAGCTGCTCGCCGTCCGCGAGCTCGACCACCACGCTGCGGTCCTCGGGGTCCACGCGGGCGGCCCGCACCTCGGCGCCGTAGCGCACCTGCTCAGAGACCTGGTCCGCGGCCCACCCCAGGTAGTCCGAGAACTCGGCGCGGGACGGGAAGAACGTCTGCTTGTTCACGAAGTGGTCCAGCCGACCCCGGTGCTGCAGGTAGGACAGGAAGGACAGCGGGTGCGTCACGTCCCGGAAGGAGACGAGGTCCTTGAGGAACGAGATCTGCATGGTGGTGTGCGGCAGCAGCATGCCCGGGTGCCACGCGAAGTGCTGCGAGCGCTCGAGGAACAGCGCCTCGATCCGCTCGGCGTCCGGGCAGCGCCGGTTGTGGTCGTCGATCGCGATGGCCAGGGCCAGGTTCGCCGGTCCGAAGCCGACGCCGATGAGGTCGTACATGGGGAAACTCGATTCGTGGTTCGTGGGAAAAGGGTGGGTCGGGCGGCTCGGCTCAGTCGGTCGCTGGGCCCCGCTCCGGCACCGCCATGCCCCGCTGGTCCTTCTTGCTGGTCTTGCCCACACCGGTGTGCGGGAACTCGCTGACGACCTCGAAGACGTCCGGCACGGCGAACGAGGACAGCCCGCGTCCGCGCAGGAACCCGCGCAGCTCCACGGCCGTGGGCATCCGCTCCCGGTGCTCCGCGCGCGGGATCAGGTAGGCGCGGATCCGCTCACCGAGGGCCTCGTCCGGGATGCCCACCACGGAGACGTCGTGCACCGCCGGGTGGGCGAGCAGCTCGTTCTCCACCGCCTCCGGGGCCACCTTCTCGCCGCCGCGGTTGATCTGGTCCTTGTCCCGGCCGACCACCACGATGTGCCCGCTGGGCAGCTGGCGCACGATGTCCCCGGTGCAGTAGAAGCCGTCCTCGCTGAACGAGCGGGCGTTGACCTCCGGGGCGCGGTGGTACTGGCAGATGGTGTACGGCCCGCGGGTGTGCAGCACGCCGGGCTCACCGGGTGCCACGGGGGTGCCGTCCTCGGCGAGGATGCGCAGCTCGTCGTGCTCGGACATCGGCCGGCCCTGGGTGGTGACCACGAGGTCCTCGGGGTCGTCCAGGCGCGTGTAGTTCACGAGCCCCTCGGCCATGCCGAAGACCTGCTGCAGCGTGCACCCCAGCTCGGGGCCCACGCGACGGGCGGCGGTGTCGCTGAGCTTGGCGCCGCCCACCCACAGGGTGCGCAGCGAGGAGAGGTCGTGGCGGGCCACCGCCGGGCTGTTGAGCCACGCGAGCAGCAGCGGCGGCACGAGCGCCGCCTGGGTGACCCCGTGCTTCTCGATTGCGCTCAGGCACGTGGTGGGGCTGGGGTCCGCGGCCATCACGATGGTCGCGCCCACGTGCAGCGCACCCAGGATCCCCGGGGAGCTCATGGTGAAGTTGTGCGCGCACGGCAGTGCCACCAGCATGACGTCCTCGGGGCGAACGTCGCAGACCTCCACGCTGCGCCGCACGGAGTAGAGGTAGTCGTCGTGGGTGCGCGGGATCAGCTTCGGCAGCGCGGTGGTGCCGCCGGAGAGCTGCAGGAACGCCAGCGACGCGGGCGAGACCCGCGTGGTGGGCATGGCGGCGTCGCGCACGTCGACGACGTCGCCGTCCACCGTTGCCTCGGCCCACGGCTGCGCCACGCGCTCGTCCACGGTGACCACGGCGACGTCGCCGCGGTGCTCCCGCACGGCGTCGGCCACCGCGAGCAGGTCCCGTGGTCCACGGCGCGGACCCACGTAGGCCACGGCGTCGGCGAGGGCGCAGAAGTGCTCGACCTCGCGCGAGCCGTGCGCCGGCAGCGCGAAGACCGGCACGGCCCCGAGCGCGAAGAGTGCGCCCACGGTCTCGAGGAACACGGCGGAGTTCGGCAGCTGCACGACCACCGGCGAGCCCTCGCCCACGCCAGCCGCGCGGAACACGGCGGCGGCGCGGGCCATGCCCTCGCCGAGCTCGCGGTAGGTCAGGCTGCGGTGGCGGTCCACCACGGCGGTGCGCTCCGGGCGGCCGCTGATCGCGGAGTCGAAGAGGTCCCGGTGCGTCTGGCCCGTCCAGAGTCCGAGCTCGCGGTAGTGCCGGGCGGCCTCGGCGGGCATGCCGTTGGGCAGCACCGGGGGAAGGTCCTGGGTGCTCGGCTCAGACACGGGCCGCCTCCCCGGCCTGCACGGCACCCACCGCGTCCCATGCGGTGAGGACGTCCGGGGTCTGCAGCACGTAGCCGCAGCGCTTGGCCACGTAGTCCACGGCGTCCCGGTGCTCCTCCCGGGAGAAGTCCGCCACGGCGTCCGAGACCAGGAACGGCTGGATGTCGTGCATGAACGCCTCGGTGGCGGTCACCTGGCAGCCCATGTGGCCGTAGACGCCCACGATCACGAGCTGGTCCTTCTTCAGGTGGCTCAGCACCTGGCGCAGGTCCGTGCGCTGGAACGCGGAGTACCGCCACTTGGTCAGCACCACGTCCTCCTCCTGCGGCTCGAGCTCGGGGATGATCTCGGTGTCCACACCCTCGGTCATCCCCGTGCCCCAGAACTCGCTGAGCAGGCCGCGACGGTGCGGGTGCTGGTCCCCCGGCTGGGCCGAGTAGATCACCGGGATCCCGTGGGCCCGGGCGTCCTCGACCAGCAGTGTCATGTTCCTCACGGCGGTGCGCGCCGGTTCCGCCCCGCGGTCGTAGGCGGCGAGGAAGTATCGTTGCATGTCGTGCACCAGCACGGCGCAGCGGGACGGGTCCAGCTGCCAGTGCACCCGGTTGGCCTCACTGGGCGCCGGGACGGCGTAGCTGTCGATGGAGGGAATGGGCATGACGATGTACTCCAGGGTGCGGTTGGTGGACTCGACAATTAGGTTAGCCTATCCTTAGCACCGTGTTGAACCAGTCTACAACTTCTCCCCGCACGGGCGTCCACCCCCTCGCCCCGGACCCCTCCTTCGTCCTCGCCCAGCACGGCCGCGGCGCCGTGGGCCACGGCGTCCGGCAGCGCTGGACCTCTGCCCAGGACGCGGCCCGCGCGCTGCGCACCGGCCGCGCCGACGTCGTGGTCGGGTGCCTGCCGTTCGACTCCCGCCAGCCGGCCGCACTCTTCGAGCCCAAGTCCTGGGACCCGGACGTCGACGACGCCGCGAGCGTCCTTCCCGGGCCCGGCACCTCGGGCGCGGGCGTGCCGTCGGTCCGCTCCTGGCACGAGGAGCCGGAACCGAGCGAGCACGTGGCCCGCGTGGCCCGCGCCGTGGAACTCGCCCGTGCAGGCGCGCTGGACAAGGTGGTGCTCGCGCGCGCCCTGCGCCTGGAGCTCGACGAGTCCGCGAGCGCGCTGGACCTGCTGCGCCGCTTCGTGGCGGACGACCGCGAGGGCAACGGCTACCTGGTCCGGCTCCCCAGGGACGGCGCGGTGCCCGGCGGGCACATGGTCGGCTCGAGTCCCGAGGCGCTGATCCGCCGCGAGGGCCTCGAGGTGTACACGCACCCCCTGGCGGGCACCGCCGCCCGCCGTCCCGAGGACCGGGACCTGGACCGGGAGGCCGCGCTCACCCTGCAGACCTCCCGCAAGGACCTCGACGAGCACCGCTACGTGGTGGACGCGATCGAGGCCGCCCTGCGTCCACTGTGCGCCGAGCTGGACGTGCCGCCCCTGCCCACGCTCGCGCACACCGAGCGGATCTGGCACCTGGGCACACCCATCCGCGGTGTCCTGGCCGATTCCGCGCACACCGCGCTGGACCTCGCCGCCGCCCTGCACCCCACGCCCGCGGTGTGCGGGTCCCCGCGGCAGGCGGCCCTGCAGCACATCCTGGGCACCGAGTCCCCACGCGGGTACTACGCCGGTGCCGTCGGGTGGTGCGACGCCTCCGGGGACGGGCACTGGCGCGTGCTGCTGCGCGGCGGGCACCTGGCCGAGGATGGTCTGAGCCTCACCGCGCACGCGGGCGGCGGCATCGTGGCGGACTCGGACCCGGAGGCCGAGCTCGCCGAGACCCGGCTGAAGTTCACCCCCGTGCTCACGGCGCTGGGCGTGCAGGACCGGGTGAAGGAGCTCCTCGACACGGCACCCGCGCTGCCGCGCTCCCGCGGCTGAGACGCCGGACGCCAGAATCCTGACAACAGAGGCCGCCCCCGCACTCGTGACGAGTGCGGGGGCGGCCCTCGTGCTGAGCGGGTCTCAGGCGCCCATGGACTCCCCGCGCAGGGAGCGCGGGCGCATGTCCGTCCAGTGCTCCTCCACGTACTCGAGGCAGGCCTGGCGGGTGGTGCCCTCGGTCCCGCCGAAGGCCACCGTCCAGCCCTCGGGAACGGGCTTGAATACGGGCCACAGCGAGTGCTGCTCCTCGTCGTTGACGAGCACCTGGAAGGTGCCGTCCTCGTCGTCGAACGGGTTGGTGCTCATGGTGTCGTCCTCCTGTGTGTCAGCAGTTCTGCGTCTCGGTGGTGCGTCTCGGTGGTGCGGTGTCTCAGCGACCCTGCGACCGGGCCGCGGTGGTGCGGGTGGGTGCCGGTGGCAGCAGCGGCAGGATCGTGTCCCAGCCCTCGGGGCTCGCGAGCCCCGCGTGCGAGAACGGCAGCCGGTGCACCGTGAGCTCCCCGCGGTGGCACGCGCGCCACGCGTTCTCCGGATCCCAGTCGTCCTGCCCGGGGCGGGACACCCCCTCCTCCTGCTTCTCGGCGAAGCCGGGCCGCAGCCGGTCGGCGACGACGAGCGTCACCGGGCCGTCGTAGGCGCACGGTTCGGACGTGGTGAGCAGGGCGGTGCACCGCTGCAGGTTCTCGCGCAGGGCGTCCAGGACCTCGGGCGAGCGTGTGGCGAAGTCCTCGGCCAGTCCCGCGAGCTCGATCACGTGCTCGTCCGGCAGCTCCCCGCGGGTCCGGCGGGCCGCCGCCGAGCGGTGGGACGTGGCCCGTCCCGCCGGGTGGGCGTCCAGCACGGTCAGCGAGGACACGCGTTCACCCCGCGCCGTCAGCTCGGCGGCCACGTGGTGCGCGGCGGTTCCCCCGAAGGAGTAGCCCAGCAGGTCGTACGGCCCCTCGGGCTGCTCCTCCTGGATCAGGTCCGCGTAGAACCGCGCGAGTCCCCGCATCGAGTCGATGCCGCGGGCCGCCGCGTCCTCCGCCGTGGGAAGCTGCACGCCGTTCACGGGCCGCTGGCCGAGCCGCGCCGCGAGCGGCAGGAACGGCCACGCGAAGCCGCCACCGGGGTGCAGGCACCACAGCGGAATCCCCTCGCCGCGCCGCAGGTGCAGCACCTCGCGGGCCGGCTGCGCGGGGCCCCGGGTGTCCTCGGACGCGACGCCCGCCCCGTCGTCCGGGAAGGCGTCCCGAGCGGGGTCGTCCTCGGTGTCGTTCCCCACCGGGTCCTGCGAACCGTCCGACGCCTCGGCGATCCTCGCGAGGGAGGTCCCCGCGAGCAGTTCCGCCACGGCCACGGTGAACCCGGCGTGGCGCTCCACGTGGCTCGCCACCCGCATGGCCGCCAGGGAGTCCCCGCCGTGGTCCGCGAAGGACCCGGTCACATCCACCTCGGCGGCGTCGAGTTCGAGGACCGCGGCCACGGCGTCGCACACCGCCCGCTCGGCCGCGGTGCGCGGGGAGCGCGCCCCCTCGGCACGGCCGGGCTCGTCCGGCAGCGCGGCGCGGTCCAGCTTCCCGTTGGCCGTGACCGGCATCTTCTCCACCACGGTGACGCGGCGCGGCACCTGGTGGGCGGGCAGCAGCTCCCGCAGCCGCTCGCGGAGCACCGCGGGATCCAGCACGGCGCCGTCCTCCGCGGTGACCCACGCGACGAGGTGGCGTGCGGCGTCGCCACCGCGCACGTCCACCGCGCACGAGGCCACCCCGGGCAGGGACTCGGCCGCGGCCTCCGTCTCCCCCGGCTCCACGCGCATGCCGCGGATCTTCAGCTGGCGGTCGCTGCGGCCGCAGTAGACGAGCCTGTCGCCGGGTTCCCGGCGCACGAGGTCGCCCGTGCGGTACATCCGCTGCCCGGGGCGCTGCGGGTCGGCGACAAACGTTGTGGCGGTGCGCCCCGGCATGCCCACGTAGCCGTGCGCGAGCCCGCCCCCGGAGAGGTAGAGCTCCCCCACGGCGCCCTCGGGCACCTCGCGGAGGGAGGAGTCCAGCACCGCGGCGCGCGCGTTGCGCACGGGGCGGCCCAGGCACGGCGAGGAGCTCTCCTCCACGGGCGAGCCGAATGCGTTGATCGTGAACTCGGTGGGCCCGTAGAGGTCGTAGCCGCTCACGCCCGGCGTCTCGCGCAGCAGCGTCCACAGCTCCTGCGGCACCGCCTCACCGCCCAGCAGCACGAGCCCCGGGTGACGCGGCCCCTCCAGCAGCCCGTGGCCGAGCAGCTCGCGGGCGTAGGTCGGGGTCACGTTGATCACGTCGATCCCCACCCGGTGGTAGTGCGCCACGAGCTCCGCGGTCTGCAGCCGCAGCCGGTCGTCCACCACGTGCACCTGGTGCCCGTGGAGCATCCAGAACAGCTCCTCCCAGGACATGTCGAACGCGAAGTTCACGGTGTGGGCCACGCGCAGCCGCTCGCCCAGTCGGGCCACGGTGGGCTCGAAGATCTCGGCGGCGTGGTTGTGGTACATCGTGGTCAGCCCGCGGTGGCCCACGAGCACGCCCTTCGGCTTGCCTGTGGAGCCGGACGTGTAGATCACGTAGGCCGGCTGGTCCGGGTCCGCGGGGCCGGTGAGCCGGTCCGGGTCCACGTCCGGGGCGGGCACGGTGCCGTCGAGCACGGCGCGCACCGCGGCGTCGTCGAGGTCGACGACGGCGAACGGCGCGGTGCGCGCCACCGGCACCTCGTCCCAGTCCCCGCCGCGGACCAGACCGCTCGCGCGGGAGTCCGCGAGCAGCTGCGCCGCGCGCTCGACCGGCTGGTTCCCGTCCAGCGGCAGGTAGGCCGCGCCCGTGCGCATGACCGCGAAGATCGCCACAATGTGGTCCGCCGTGCGCGGCAGGCGGATGCCCACCACGTCACCGCGGCCGATCCCCCGGTCCGCGAGCACGGCGGCGAGGCGCTGCACCCGCTCGTCCACCTGACGGGCGTTCCACCGCACGTCCCCGCACACGAGGCTCGGGGTCTCCGGCGAGCGCCGCGCGAGGTCCCGCAGCAGCCGGTCCACGCT
>NZ_RBMB01000049.1:0-13129 GCF_003989485.1 Kocuria sp. HSID17590
ACGGCGCACCCGGCGTGGGAGCCGACGGCCGCGGGGTGGGGGCGGGCGCTGCGGCACCGCTGCCCGACGCTGCCGCGGTGGCCGTCTCGGGCGCCGCAGCGGTCTCGGGTGCACCAGTGGTCTCGGGCGCAGCTGCGTCGTCGGTCGCGTCAGCCTCGTGGTCCACCGGTGCGGGCGTCGCCGGGGCGGAGGTCTCGGCCGCGGGGAACTCGGACGCGGGAGTTCCGGCCGCAGGGCTCTCAGCCGCGGGTGTCTGGGGGGAGCGCTCCTCGGGCGCCTCGGGGGTCTGCGGTCCCTGCTCGGGACGGCGGTCGTCGGATTCAGGACGTTCTGTCACCGCTACAACTCTTTCTGCAGGGCCTCACCGGGAGGGCGCTGTGGCGCTGCTCACCCGGCGGGGGCTCCATTGGTGGACACGGCCATCCTAACGAGGGGCGCGCCCTAGAATGGCAGCAGACACCGTCACGACCGTCCCGGGAACCGTGCCGAGGGCGAACACGGCCGGGCGCGGCCGGTGGCCCACCCACACCGAGGAGTTCCACCCATGGCACGCACCACCTCCCTGTCCGGCTTCCCCGAATGGCTCCCGGAGGAGCGGATCGTGGAGCAGCACGTCCTCGACTCGCTGCGCCGCACGTTCGAGCTGCACGGCTTCTCCTCCATCGAGACCCGCGCGGTCGAGACCGTGGAGCAGCTGCTGCGCAAGGGCGAGATCGACAAGGAGGTCTACGGCGTCTCCCGCCTGCAGCAGGACGAGGAGGACTCCTCCAAGGAGGGTGCGCTCGCGCTGCACTTCGACCTCACGGTCCCGTTCGCCCGCTACGTGGTGGAGAACAACGGCTACCTCACGTTCCCGTTCCGCCGCTACCAGATACAGAAGGTCTGGCGCGGCGAGCGCCCCCAGGAGGGCCGCGCCCGCGAGTTCACGCAGGCGGACGTGGACGTCGTGGGGGACGGCACCCTCCCGTTCCGCTACGACGTCGAGCTCGCCCTCGTGATGATCGACGCGCTGTCGGCGCTGCCCATCCCGCCGTTCGTGCTGCGCGTCAACAACCGCAAGCTGGCGGAGGGCTTCTACCGGGGCATCGGACTCGAGGACGCCCCCGCGGTGCTGCGGGAGATCGACAAGCTCGAGAAGATCGGCGCGGACGCGGTGGCCCGCAACCTCCAGGAGGCCGTGGGCGCGAGCCCCGAGCAGGCACGGGCCGCGCTGGCGCTCGCGGAGATCCGCACCGAGGACACCTCCTTCGTGGAGCAGGTGCGGGCCCTGGGCCAGAGCAACGAGCTGCTGGAGGAGGGCCTCGCGGAGCTCGCCGAGGTCGTGGGGGAGGCCGCCCGCCGTGCGCCGGGGAAGGTGGTCGCTGACCTGTCGATCGCCCGTGGCCTCGACTACTACACGGGCACCGTCTACGAGACGGTCCTGGTGGGACACGAGCAGCTCGGCTCGGTGTGCTCCGGCGGCCGCTACGAGTCCCTCGCGAGCACCGGCAAGAAGAACTTCCCGGGCGTGGGGCTGTCCATCGGCGTGACCCGGCTGGTCACGCGCATCCTGTCGCAGAAGATGGCCTCGGCGTCCCGGTCCGTGCCCTCGGCCGTGCTCGTGGCCCTGAACGACGACGAGTCGTGGTCCGCCGCGCAGGACGTCGCCGGCGCGCTGCGCTCCCGGGGAATCGCCACCGAGGTGGCCGCCACGGCCCAGAAGTTCGGCAAGCAGATCCGCTACGCCGAACGCCGGGGCATCCCGTTCGTGTGGTTCACCACCGTGGCCGAGGACGGCACGGTGGGCCACGAGGTCAAGGACATCCGCTCCGGCGAGCAGGTCCCGGCGGACCCGCAGTCGTGGCAGCCTGCCCCCGAGGACCTGCGCCCGGGCGTCGCCGCCGCGGGGTCGTCCGAGGACTGAGGCGCCGCTGCCAAGGCGTGAGCCGACGCCGCGCCGTCGCGGTGCCGCAGCCGCACGGGCCCCGGGACGCGGGGCCGCCGAGCGCTTGTAGACTCGCGGGAGACAACCCACCGGGCCGGGCGACGTCGTGCCCCGTGCCAGAGGCGCCGCGTGTGCGCGGCCCAGAGAACTCCGGGGACGTGCTCCCCGCACCACAACCAATGAAAAGGTGAATGCACTTGTTGCGAACACATGAGCTTGGCGCGCTGAGCGCCGAGAACATCGGACAGACCGTCACGCTGGCGGGCTGGGTCGGCCGCCGCCGCGACCACGGCGGCGTGGCGTTCGTGGACCTGCGGGACGCGTCCGGCGTGGCGCAGATCGTGGTGCGCGACGAGGAGCAGTTCCACCAGCTGCGCAACGAGTACGTCCTGCAGGTCACCGGCACGGTGGAGCGCCGCCCCGAGGGCAACGAGAACCCGAACCTGCCCTCGGGCGAGGTGGAGGTCATGGTGGACGAGCTCACCGTGCTCAACACCGCCGCGCCCCTGCCGTTCCAGATCGACGAGCACGTGGAGGTGGGGGAGGAGGCGCGCCTGAAGTACCGCTACCTGGACCTGCGCCGCCCGGAGCCCGCCCGCATCATGCGGCTGCGCTCCGAGGTCAACCGCGTGGCCCGCAACCTGCTGCACGAGCAGGGCTTCACCGAGGTGGAGACGCCCACCCTCACCCGCTCCACCCCCGAGGGCGCCCGCGACTTCCTGGTCCCGGCGCGCCTGGCCCCGGGATCGTGGTACGCCCTGCCGCAGTCCCCGCAGCTGTTCAAGCAGCTGCTGCAGGTGGGCGGGATCGAGAAGTACTTCCAGATCGCCCGCTGCTACCGGGACGAGGACTTCCGCGCGGACCGCCAGCCCGAGTTCACCCAGCTGGACGTCGAGGCCTCCTTCGTGGAGGAGGACGACATCATCGCCCTGGGCGAGCAGATCGTGAAGGCGCTGTGGGCACTGATCGGCGTGGAGATCACCACCCCGATCCCGCGCATGACCTACGCGCAGGCCATGGCGGACTACGGCTCCGACAAGCCGGACCTGCGCTTCGACCTGAAGCTCACCGAGCTCACCGAGTACTTCAAGGACACCCCGTTCCGGGTGTTCCAGGCCCCGTACGTGGGTGCCGTGGTCATGCCCGGCGGTGCGTCCCAGCCGCGCCGCCAGCTCGACGCGTGGCAGGAGTGGGCCAAGCAGCGCGGCGCCAAGGGCCTCGCCTACGTCCTCTTCAAGGAGGACGGCGAGATCGCCGGGCCGGTGGCCAAGAACATCTCCGAGGAGGAGAAGGCCGGACTCGCCGAGGCCGTGGGCGCGAAGCCGGGTGACTGCGTCTTCTTCGCCGCCGGCGGCGTCAAGACCTCCCGTGCGCTGCTCGGAGCGGCGCGCGTGGAGATCGGCCACCGCGTGGGCCTGATCGACGAGAACGACTGGGCCTTCGTGTGGGTCGTGGACGCGCCCCTGTTCGAGCCGGCGGCCGACGCCGTGGAGTCCGGTGACGTGGCCGTGGGCTCCGGCGCCTGGACCGCGGTGCACCACGCGTTCACCTCGCCGAAGCCCGAATTCATGGACACGTTCGACACCGATCCCGGCTCCGCGCTGGCCTACGCCTACGACATCGTGTGCAACGGCAACGAGATCGGCGGCGGCTCCATCCGCATCCACCGCCGGGACGTGCAGGACCGGGTCTTCCGCGTGATGGGCCTGAGCGAGGAGGATGCCCGGGAGAAGTTCGGCTTCCTCCTGGACGCCTTCCAGTTCGGTGCGCCCCCGCACGGCGGCATCGCCTTCGGCTGGGATCGCGTGGTCGCGCTGCTCGCGGGCACCGACTCCATCCGCGACGTCATCGCGTTCCCCAAGACCGGCAACGGCTACGATCCGCTGACCGCCGCTCCCGCCGCGATCACGGCGCAGCAGCGCAAGGAGGCGGGCGTGGACGCCAAGCCCGAGCCCCGCACCTCCGGCGAGTCCAAGACCACCACGACCAACGAGAGCGGGCGGTAGTCGTCCAACCCGCTGAACAGCACACCGGCCGGAGCCTGATGGCCCTGGCCGGTGTGCTTCTGACTGCCTTCACCCTCCGACTCGGCGTCTCCGGGGTGTCCCCGGTGCTCGAACGCCTCTCCACCGACCTGCACCTCACCGCAGCGAACACGGGTGTGCTCGCCATGATGCCCACCCTGGGCTTCGCGCTGACGGGCTTCCTCACCGCGTTCCTGATGCGCCGCATGGGGCTCGAGGCGCTGCTGATGCTCTCGTGCGCCCTGACCGCTGCGGGTCTGGTGGCGCGCGCCCTGTGCACGGACGTCATCCTGTTCCTCGTGTTCACGTTCGTGGCCATGTGCGGTCTGGGCATCGGCAACGTGGCGCTGCCGCCGGTGATCAAGAAGTACTTCCCGAACCGGATCGCGCCGCTCACGGCCGTGTACTCGATGCTGCTGGGAGTGTCCACGGCAATGGCCCCGTTCTTCGCGGTCCCGATCGCCGACGCCGCGGGGTGGCGTGCGTCCGTGGGGTCCTGGGCGCCTCCGAGCTGGCCGAGGCCCCCGTCCCGGGCGTCACCGCCCCCGCGGCGGGCCCCGGGCGGGTCTCCCCGTGGCGCACCCGCGTGGGCTGGGGGGTGGTGCTGATGTTCGTGGGCACCTCGTCCAACACGTTCGCCATGTTCACCTGGCTTCCCCGCTTCGTGGTGGACGCCGGCTTCTCGGAGCACGAGGCCGGCGCAATGCTCTCCTTCTACGCGATCCTCGGCCTGCCCGTGAGTCTCGTGGTGCCCCTGCTGGTGCGCCGCACGGGCAACACCCTCGTGCCGGGTCTGTGCGCCGTGCTGCTGTACGGCACCGGCTACCTCATGCTGCTGCAGTGGCCACGGGAGGTCTTGGGTGGCTTGCCGCTGGTGTGGGTGTGGATCACGATCGCCGGGCTCGGCCAGGCCTCCTTCCCCCTGGCGCTGACACTGATCAACATCCGCACCCGCACCACTGCGGGCGCCGGCGCGCTCTCCGGCTTCGGGCAGGGCCTGGGCTACCTCGCTGGCTGCGCCGGGCCCCTGATGTTCGGTCTGCTCTTCGGGGCCACGGGCAACTGGTGGACCTCCTTCGGGTATCTCTGGCTCATGCTCGGGGTGCTCGCCGTCGGCGTACTGGTGACCGCCCCGCACCGCTTCATGGAGGACTCGGGCCCGGGATAGGGACAACGACGCCGCCCGCGCACCGCGGCGTCGTCGCCGGTTCCGCTGCGGGTTCCGGATGTGGTGGAGTGGACGGCATGCGAATCGTGCTGCAAGTGGTGACGGGTGCCCGGGTCACGGTCGAGGACCTCACGGTCGGGGAGATCGACGGTCCGGGGCTTGCACTGCTCGTGGGGATCACCCACACGGACACCCCCGCCACGGCGCAGAAGCTCGCCGCGAAGATCGCCGGGCTGCGGGTGCTGCCGGGGGAGACCTCCTGCGAGGACAGCGGCGCGCCCGTGCTGGCCGTGAGCCAGTTCACCCTCTACGGGGACGTGCGCAGGGGTCGGCGGCCCTCGTGGACGGACGCCGCCCCGGCAGCGTTGAGCGAGCCGCTGTTCGACGCGTTCGTCGCCGCGCTGCGCGAGCGTGGCCTGACGGTAGAGACCGGCCGGTTCGGGGCGCACATGGCGGTCTCCCTGGTCAACGACGGGCCCATCACGCTCGTGGTGGACAGCGACGACCTGCAGCGCCCGCGCCGCGACTGACGCCCGGAACGGGCTCGTGTGCGTGTCCGGGTCGGGCAGTAGGGTCGAGGCGTGAGCGACTCCCTGTTCGACCTGCCGGACCCCGCACGCGGCGGCCGGGCGCACGCCAACGACCCCGCGTTCCCGGAGCCCTCGGCCGCTTCCGGGGGTTCTGCCTCGGAGCACGGGCGGCGCCGCTCCCGCGCACCCCTGGCCGTGCGGATGCGACCGCGCACCCTCGACGAGGTCGTGGGCCAGAAGCACCTGCTGCGCACCGGCTCCCCGCTGCGCGCGCTCGTCACGGGACTCACGGGTCCTGCCGCGCCGTCCTCGGTGATCCTGTGGGGCCCACCAGGAACGGGCAAGACCACCATCGCCCACGTGATCGCGCGAGGCCACGACACCACTTTCGTGGAGCTCTCCGCCGTCACGGCCGGGGTGAAGGACGTCCGGCGGGTCATGGACGAGGCGCTGACCGCGCGGGACCTTCACGGGCGCACCACCGTGCTGTTCCTGGACGAGATCCATCGCTTCACCAAAGCCCAGCAGGACGCCCTGCTGCCCGGTGTGGAGAACGGGTGGGTGGTCCTGGTGGCCGCGACCACCGAGAACCCGTCCTTCTCCGTGATCTCCCCGCTGCTCTCCCGGTCACTGCTGCTCACCCTGCAGCCCCTGGAGCGCTCCGACATCGGCGAGCTGCTCGAGCGTGCTGTCACGGAGCCTCGCGGGCTCGACGGTGCCGTGCGGCTGGACCCCGCTGCGCGCGAGCACCTGCTTGACGTGGCCGGCGGGGACGCCCGCAAGGCGCTGACCTCGCTCGAGGCGGCGGCCGCAGTGGCGCTCTCCCATGCCACGGACTGCTCCGCCGCAGCGGCCACGGACGGCGCTGGGAGAGCAGGCAACGGCACCGGGGCGCGCGAGAGGGCCGTGGGATACGACGAGGCCGGGGAACCGGTGGGGGTCGGAGCGGATGGCGGGGCCGCCGGCAGCGGTGGGACTGGGACGAGCGGACAGACCGGAGCAAGCCGTGGGACCGGGGAGGGCAGCGGCGTCACCCGGGAAGATACGGACGGGCGGGCCGCAGCCCCGCCCACGGTGACCCTCGCGGACGCCGAGGAGGCCGTGAACCGGGCGGCGGTGCGCTACGACAAGACGGGCGACCAGCACTACGACGTGGTGAGCGCGTTCATCAAGTCCATTCGAGGCTCGGACGTGGACGCCGCGATGCACTACCTCGCCCGGATGATCGAGGCGGGGGAGGACCCTCGGTTCATCGCACGCCGGCTCATCATCTCCGCGTCCGAGGACATCGGGATGGCTGATCCCACGGCACTGCAGACCGCCGTGGCGGCGGCACAGGCCGTGCAGCTGATCGGCATGCCAGAGGGCCGGATCCCCTTGGCGGAGGCGGTCGTGCACCTCGCCACCGCCCCCAAGTCCAACGCCGCGTACCTCGCGGTGGACGCCGCCATCGCGGACGTGCGAGCCGGCCGCGCCGGGCCCGTGCCGCCGCACCTGCGCGACGCCCACTACCCCGGGGCCGCCGCGCTCGGCCACGGAGCGCACTACGTCTACGCCCACGACGCCCCCAACGCCGTCGCCGCCCAGCAGTACCCTCCCGACGAGCTCGTGGGCCGCGACTACTACGCACCCACCCAGTTCGGCCACGAGAAGAACGTGACCAGGCGACTGGAGATCCTGCGCGGGCTCGTGCGCGGCACCGGCGGCGGGTAGCGGCGGGTCCCGCGGCCGCGGGACACCCCCGGGGCCCGGGCACCGCGCGACATCCCGGCTGCCGGGTCCCCGGTTGTTCCCGTGCCGTTGCACGCGGACTATCGTGAACGTGGCCCTACAACCTCAACCGGCAACCCCTTGGTAGACAGGAGCGGCAACCGTGCCACTGACCTCACTGAACGCACAGCAACGCAGCGACGACCTGCGAGACATGGCGGAGCACCCCGTGGACGTCCTAGTCATCGGCGGCGGCATCACGGGCGCAGGGATCGCGCTCGACGCCGCCACCCGGGGCCTCTCGACCGCCATCATCGACGCGCAGGACTGGGCCCAGGGCACTTCCTCGCGCTCCTCGAAGCTCGTCCACGGCGGCCTCCGCTACCTGCAGCAGCTCAACTTCGCCCTCGTGGCAGAGGCGCTGAAGGAGCGAGACCTGCTAATGCACCGCATCGCCCCGCACCTGGTCAAGCCCATCCAGTTCATGTACCCCCTGGTGCACAAGGGCTGGGAGCGCCCGTTCGTGGCCACCGGCATCGGCATGTACGATGCCCTGGCCCACGTGGGCGCCAAGGGCGAGTCCATGCCCCTGCAGCGCCACCTCAGCGCGCAGGGCGTGCGCCGCACCTTCCCCTCGCTGAAGGACGACGCCGCCGTGGGCGCCATCGTCTACTGGGACGGGCGTGTGGACGACGCCCGCCTGACCCTCGACCTCGTGCGCACCGCCCAGCGCTACGGCGCGCTCGCGGCCAACCGTGCGGCGGCCCGCAAACTGGTCCGTGACGAGACGGGCCGCGTGGTCGGCGCACTCGTGGAGGACATCACCACCGGTGAGACCCGCGAGGTGCGCGCCAAGGCCGTGATCTCCGCAGCCGGTGTGTGGACCGAGCCCGTGCAGGACCTCGCCGAGTCCAAGACCGGCCTGAAGGTGCTGGCCTCCAAGGGCATCCACATCGTGGTGCCGAAGGAGCGTCTGAGCGGAACCACGGGGCTGATCCTGCAGACCGAGAAGTCCGTGCTGTTCATCATCCCGTGGGACGACTACTGGGTCATCGGGACTACCGACACCCCGTACGAACGGGACCTCGTGACACCCACCGCCAACGCTGCGGACGTCGAGTACGTCCTCGAGCACGCCAACGCTGTGCTGCGGGACCCCCTGACCGTGGACGACGTCATCGGCACGTGGGCCGGGCTTCGTCCGCTCGTGCAGCCAGGAACCAAGGGCGAGGAGACCCCCTCGACCAAGATCTCCCGCGAGCACTCCGTGGTGGAGTCCGCGCCCGGGCTGTTCGCAATCGCCGGCGGCAAGCTGACCACCTACCGCGTGATGGCCAAGGACGCCGTGGACGCGGCCCTGGGCAAGAAGGCCGCCAAGAGGCTGCCGTCGATCACCGACGAGGTGGCACTGCTGGGCGCACAGGGCTGGTCCGGGCTGATGAACCAGGCCGAGCACCTCTCCCGGCGCACGGGCGTGGACCAGGTGGTCATCGAGCGACTGCTCAACCGCTACGGGGACGAGACCCTCGAGATGCTGGACGCCGTGGCCGAGCACCCCGAGCTGGGTGAGCCCGTGGAGGGCGCACCGCGCTACCTCGCGGTTGAAATCCATCGTGCGGCAACCCACGAGGGCGCCCTGGACCTCGAGGACGTCATCTGCCGGCGCACCCACCTGAACTACGACCAGCGCGACGGCGGGCTGGGCGCCGCCCCGGCGATCGCCCGCATCATGGGCGAAGTCCTCGGCTGGGACGAGGCCGAGCAGGCCCGTCAGGTGGAGCTCTACACGCAGCTGCACGAGGCCGAGCGGGCCGCGCTGCGGGAGACGGACGAGAACAGGGCGCAGCAGCTGCGCGCTGGTGCGGGCGATCCGTACCCCCGCCGGGGCTGATCACAGATCTCGGGCCCGGAACTCCTCCGGGCCCCCGACCATCCAATGGAGGGTGCAGTGAATGAAGTGACCGAGGTGGCGTTGTCCACCGTTTTCTTGTCCGAGGCGTTCGGCACGGCGATCCTGATGCTGCTGGGCTGCGGTGTGGTGGCCAACGTGGTCCTGCCCCGGACCAAGGGCAACGGCGCCGACTGGCTGCTGATCAGCTTTGGCTGGGGGCTCGCAGTGTTCTCGGGCGTCTACGTGGCGCACGCGTCCGGGGCGCACCTGAATCCGGCGGTGACCATCGGCATGCTGGCACGTCACAACGCGGAGTACGCCCCGGGCGTCACCATCACCCCGGCGAGCACCGTGGTGTACCTGGTGGCGCAGTTCCTGGGCGGTTTCGTGGGTGCCCTCGTGTGCTGGCTGGCCTACAAGAAGCACTTCGACGCGGCGGGTGAGGAGGGCGTCGCGACGATCGGCGTCTTCTCCACCGGTCCGGAGATCCGCAGCTACGGCTGGAACTTCGTCACCGAGGTCATCGCCACGTTCGTGCTCGTCTACGTGATCCTCGTCTTCGGTGAGACCCCCAGTGAGATCGGCCCCCTCGCCGTCGCGATGCTCGTTGTGGCCATCGGCGCCTGCCTCGGCGGACCCACGGGCTACGCGATCAACCCTGCACGTGACCTCAGCCCGCGCCTCGTGCACACGTTGCTGCCCATTCCGAATAAGGTGAGCAGCGACTGGTCCTACAGCTGGGTCCCGGTCCTGGGCCCGATCGTGGGCGGCGCCCTCGCCGGTGTCGCGGCCATGGTCATCGGCTGACCCGCGCCACCCAGCAGGCAACACACTTTTTGACAAAGGAGTCAGACATGACCGAAGCCAAGCACGTGATGGCGATCGACCAGGGCACCACCAGCACCCGCGCGATCGTCTTCGACCACTCGGGCAACATCGTGGGCGTGGGCCAGTACGAGCACGAGCAGATCTTCCCCCGCGCGGGGTGGGTGGAGCACGACGCCCAGGAGATCTGGCGCAACACCCGCCGCTGCGTGGCGGACGCGCTCGCGGAGACCGAGCTCACCAAGGACGACCTCGCGGCGGTGGGCATCACCAACCAGCGCGAGACCGCCGTCGTGTGGGACAAGAACACCGGTGAGCCCGTCTACCACGCGATCGTGTGGCAGGACACCCGCACGCAGGCCATCGTGGACGAGTTTGCGAAGGACGGCGGGGACGAGAAGTTCCGGGAGCTCACCGGCCTCCCCCTGGCGAGCTACTTCGCGGGCCCGAAGGTCAAGTGGATCCTGGACAATGTCGAGGGCGCGCGGGAGAAGGCCGAGGCCGGAGACCTGCTCTTCGGCACCACCGACAGCTGGCTCGTGTGGAACATGACCGGCGGCAGCGGGGACGGCGTCCACGTCACGGACGTGACCAACGCCTCCCGCACCCTGCTCATGAACATCGACACCCTCGACTGGAACGAGGAGCTGTGCGAGACCATGGGCATTCCGATGTCCATGCTCCCGGAGATCCGCTGCAGCAGCGAGGTCTACGGCAAGGGCCGTGCCCGCGGATTCCTCAAGGGCGTGCCGATCGCCGGCATCCTGGGTGACCAGCAGGCGGCCATGTTCGGTCAGACCTGCTTCGAGCCGGGCATGGGCAAGAACACGTACGGCACGGGCAGCTTCCTGCTCATGAACGTGGGGGAGACCCCGGTGCGCTCGGAGCACGGGCTCATCACCACGGTCTGCTACCAGATCGAGGGCCAGAAGCCCGTCTACGCCCTGGAGGGCTCCATCGCCGTCACGGGTTCCCTGGTGCAGTGGGTGCGCGACAACCTGGGTCTGATCCAGGACGCCAAGGAGATCGAGCCCCTCGCCCGGGCCGTGGAGGACAACGGCGGCGCGTACTTCGTGCCGGCGTTCTCCGGGCTCTTCGCGCCGCACTGGCGTCCGGACGCCCGTGGCGCCCTGGTGGGTCTCACCCGCTACGTGCGCAAGGAGCACATCGCCCGCGCCGTCCTGGAGGCCACCGCGTTCCAGTCCCGCGAGGTGGTGGAGGCCATGAACAAGGACTCCAAGCAGGACCTCACGGAGCTGCGCGTGGACGGCGGCATGACCGCCAACGAGCTGCTCATGCAGTTCCAGGCGGACCAGCTGGACGTTCCCGTGATCCGCCCGAAGATCACGGAGACCACCGCTCTCGGTGCCGCCTACGCGGCGGGTCTCGCGGTGGGGTTCTGGGCAGACCTGGACGAGATCACCCAGAACTGGGCCGAGGACAAGCGCTGGGACCCGGAGGGGGACCGCGCGGAGCAGGACAAGCTCTTCCGCAACTGGACGAAGGCCGTGGGCAAGTCCCTCGACTGGGTGGACGAGGACGTCAGCTGAATCGGCTATAGTGGAGGGCTGGCTGGCACGTCGCGTTGCGGCATGCCCGCGGACGGTGGTGATCCACCGTCCCGGGATGTCGCTCGGACGCTAGGCACGTCGGATTGCGGCTGATCCGCACCTCTCCCGCGGGAACCACTTCCCGCGCCGGAGGCCAGTACCACCCAGAACGGAGCGCGGGCCCCGCCCGTGCACCGTCGAACCGCAGGAAAGGCAAGTCTTGTCCCAGAACAACAGTTCTCGTGCGCGCCGCCAGGTGCGCAAGTCTCGTGCCCTCGGCATCGCGCTGACGCCCAAGGCCGAGAAGTACTTCGAGCGCCGTCCGTACGCTCCCGGTGAGCACGGCCGTGCCCGCCGCAAGCAGGACTCGGACTACAAGGTCCGTCTGACCGAGAAGCAGCGGCTGCGCGCGCAGTACAACATCCGCGAGAAGCAGATGCACCGCGCCTACGTCGAGGCCAAGCGCGTCGAGGGCCAGACCGGTGAGAACCTTATCGCTCTGCTCGAGACCCGCCTGGACGCCCTCGTGCTGCGTGCGGGCTTTGTGCGCACCATGGCCGCCGCGCGCCAGGCCGTCGTCCACCGCCACATCATGGTGGACGGCCAGCGCGTGGACCGTCCCTCGTTCCGCGTGCGCCCGGGTCAGATGATCCACGTGCACCCGCGCTCCGAGAAGATGGTCCCCTTCCAGATCGCCGCGACCGGTGCGAACCAGGATGTTCTGCCGAACACCCCGCCGTACCTGGACGTGACGATCGACCGGCTGCAGGCCACGCTCACGCGCAAGCCCGAGCGCTCCGAGGTCCCCGTGACCTGCGAGGAGCAGCTCGTGGTCGAGTACTACGCCCGGATGGCCTGACCGTCCGAGCACCACGCCGCCCCCTGCGGGCGGCGGACGAACAGCCCGCGGCTCCGGTCGCGGGCTGTTCGCCGTCCGCGGCACGGTTCGCCGTGCGCCACGGGTTGTTGGGTAGAGTTGCCAGTCGGTCGGCGTTGCGCGCCGGCCCCCAGATCGTCGAGCTCGAACGGAAGAAGTGATCCCCATGGACGGTGGCGATATCGCCGGATTGATCGCGGCATTCGTCTTCGCGGTGCTGGTGGGCCTGCTCGCGCTGCCCATCGTCAAGCTGGGCCGTGTCTTCGACGAGCTCCGGCTGACCATCCGTTCCGTCAACGACGGCACCACCCCGCTGATCGACGAGGTCACGCGCACCGTGAGCACCACCAACACGCAGCTGGAGAAGGTGGACGGCATCACGTCGAACGTCTCGGACGCCTCCGCGAACGTCTCCGCCCTCTCCTCGCTCGTGGCCTCGACCGTGGGGCAGCCCCTCATCAAGGTGGCCTCCTTCTCCCACGGGCTGCGCCGGGCCTTCTCCCCGCAGCCGGGCCCTGCGGGTGCGCCCCGCACGGCGTCCGCCGCTGGATCCCCGGGCGACGCGAACCCCTCGGCCGCTCGGCCGGAGGGCTCCGCGCCCACGCCGGGAGCCGGTGACCGGCCCGCGGG
>NZ_RBMB01000050.1:0-11844 GCF_003989485.1 Kocuria sp. HSID17590
TCGTCGGCCCGGCTGCCGCGTGCCGGCGCCCGCGGGGTCACGGGCCGGGGACGGCGGCGTCCTCCTGCGCCAGCAGGTGCTCGCGCGCGTGCGGCGGGCGGACCATGTCCCCCACCACGGCGTCCGCCGGGTCCGAGCCCAGCGCCACGATCCGGTTGCGCTCGTCCACGTGCACCACGCGGGGCTCGTACGCGCGGGCCTCGGCGGCGTCCATGAGGCCGTAGGCGATCAGGATCACGAGGTCGCCGGGGTGCACGAGGTGCGCCGCGGCCCCGTTGATGCCGAGGACGCCGCTGCCGCGCTCGCCGGCGATCGTGTACGTCTCCAGGCGGGCACCGTTGGTGATGTCCACGATGGCCACGAGCTCCCCGGGGAGAATGTTGGCGGCGTCCAGCAGGTCCTGGTCCACGGTCACGGAGCCCACGTAGTGCAGGTCCGCCTGGGTGACGGTGGCGCGGTGGATTTTGCCGGTGAACATGGTGCGCAGCATGATCGCTCCTCATGCGGTGGGTGACGGTGCCCCTGCCGGCCGGGGTCCTCGGACCGCCCCGTCCGGGAGGCCCGTGGGCCGTGGGCACCTCTGGAATGCAACACCCCGGGGACCGTGACGGTGACCCGGGGCGTCGTGCGAGGTGTGCGGAGCGGCTGACGGGAATCGAACCCGCGTATCAGGCTTGGGAAGCGTGCGCTCTACCATTGAGCTACAGCCGCACTGTCCGCCGGTGCATCGTGCACGCGGATGAACGCCCACCACTGTACAACACGTTTGCGTGCGGCGCTGTTCCGGAGGACCGGCCGCGGGCCGCGTCGACTACCGTGGAACCGTGCTCATCTCCGATCGTGACATCCGCCGTCAGCTGGACTCCGGGCGAGTGCGCCTGGAGCCCTACGACCCCGCCATGATCCAGCCCGCGAGCGTGGACGTGCGCCTGGACCGGTGGTTCCGGCTCTTCGACAACCACAAGTACGCGCACATCGATCCCGGCCAGGAGCAGCCCGAGCTCACGCGGCTCGTCGAGGTGGCCCCGGACGAGCCGTTCGTGCTGCACCCGGGGGAGTTCGTGCTGGGGGCCACCTACGAGAAGGTCACGCTGCCGGAGGACGTGGCCGCGCGCCTGGAGGGCAAGTCCTCGCTGGGCCGGCTCGGTCTGCTGACGCACTCGACGGCCGGGTTCATCGACCCCGGGTTCTCGGGCCACGTGACGCTCGAGCTGTCCAACATGGCCACGCTGCCCATCAAGCTGTGGCCCGGTTCCAAGGTGGGGCAGCTGTGCTTCTTCCAGCTCTCCTCTCCCACGGAGCACCCCTACGGCAGCGGTGCGTACGGCAACCGCTACCAGGGTCAGCGCGGCCCCACGGCCTCGCGCAGCCACCTGAACTTCGACCGCACCGTCATCGAGTGACGTCCGGGCGCCGCGGCGCTCGTCCGGGCCGCCACCGTGGTCAGCCGGAGCACCACGGCGCTCAGACCTGGGCGGTGGTGAAGCCCTCCGGTGGGCGCGGGGTGAGCAGCAGCAGGACGAGTCCCGCGGCCACCACCACGAGGATTCCGAGGATCCCCCAGATCTGGGCCCCCAGCACGTTGACGAACAGCCCGAAGAGCCCCGGCGCCATGAAGCTCACCGCGCGGCCGGTGGTGGCGTACAGGCCGTAGATCTCGCCGTCGCGCCCGGGTGGGATCAGGCGCCCCAGGTACGTGCGCGACGCCGCCTGGGCCGGTCCCACGAACAGGCACAGGGCGAGCCCGCACGCCCAGAAGGCGGGCTTGCCGGACCAGAACAGCAGCGCGGTGCCAGCGATCATGACGCCCACGAGGGAACCGGTGATGACGGTGCGCGGGCCCAGGGCGTCGTCGAGCGAGCCGCCCACGAACGCCCCCAGGGCGGCGATCAGGTTGGCGGCGACCGCGAACATGATGACCTCGGTCAGGGAGAACCCGAAGGTGCCCGCCGCGAGGACCCCGCCGAACGTGAACACGCCCGCGAGCCCGTCCCGGTAGACGGCGGAGGAGACCAGGAAGAACACGGTGGCCCGGGAGACCCGCCACAGCCCGGCGATCGTGTGGAACAGCTCGCGGTACGCGCCGAGGATGCCGCGCCTGCGGGGTGCCGGGGGAGTGACGGGGAGGGCGTCGGTGCGCACGAGCGGCGGGGTGCCGGTGTCCTCGAGGATGGCGCCGTTGTATTCCCGGAAAGGCATGGAACGGGCCTTGAGCATCAGGGGCAGGCAGAAGACGAGGATCCACGCGGCGCTGAACAGCGCCACGGCGCGGTAGTTCAGGGCGTCGCCGGTGGGGATCCCCAGGAAGCCCGGGGTCACGAACCCGAAGAGCACGAAGGCCAGGGCGAAGATGCCGCCCACGTACCCCGCTCCCCAGCCCCACCCGGAGACCTTGCCCATCCGGTGCGGCCCGGCCAGCGCCGGGAGCATCGCGTTGTAGCTCACCGTGGCGAACTCCTGCGCCACGCTGCCCAGCGCCACCAGCGCCACGCCGAAGACCAGGAACGCCGGTTCCGGCCGGGCGAAGAACGCCAGCGCGGTGCACGCGATGAGCACCACCGAGTTGACGGTGAGGAAGCCCGCCCGGGAGCGCGGGGTGTCGCTGCGCTGGCCGATGATCGGCGCGGTGGCCGCGATCGCGAACCCGGCCACGGTCATGGCCACGGACAGCACGGTGGAGGTGTGCTCCGGGGAGCCGAAGGACTCGCTCGTGAGGTACACCGTGAAGACGAACGTGAGCATCACGGCGTTGTAGGCGGAGGTGCCGGTGTCCCACAGGCACCACATCAGCACGCGGGCGCGGGAGCCGCCCTCCGGTGCGGGGACGAGGGACTCGGGGGTGCGGCCCGTGGGGGTCGTGTGCTCGCCGGTCATGGGGCTCACCCTACGGGCAGCGTGGCGCCGCCGGCGGACGTGCGCGGTCACGGGGGAGGGCGGGTTGCCGCGGGTCCTTGCCCGCGGGGCCGGTCAGGCCGCGTCCAGCGGCTTTCGAGGACGCGTCAACAATCATTCTTGTTACGATGGGAAGCGCAAACAACCGCCTCATGCCCCGGGTGGCACTGTGCCTTCCGCGGGGCGTTCGCCGAGCACATGGGGCCCGAAAGGTGAGGTTCCATGATCGCGGTGTTGCTGGTCCACGGGCTCGCCGCCCTGTGCGCACCCGCGGTTCTGCGGCGCGCCGGCCGCTCCGGCTTCTACCTCGTGGCCCTCGTGCCGTTGGCGAGCTTCGTCTGGCTGCTGACCCAGACCGCCCGCACCTACGCGGACCCCGCCGGCTGGAGCATCTCGCTGCCCTGGATCCCGCAGCTGGACATCGCCCTGTCCTTCCGCATGGATGCGCTCGCGTACATGATGTCCCTGCTCGTGCTGGGCGTGGGCGCGCTGGTGCTCGCCTACTGCGCGCGCTACTTCAAGGCGGACGCCCGGAACACGGGCTCCTTCGCGGCCCAGCTGGTGGCCTTCGCCGGCGCCATGTTCGGCCTGGTCACCGCGGACGACCTCATGGTGCTGTTCGTGTTCTGGGAGATCACCTCGGTGCTCTCCTTCCTGCTGATCTCCTACTCCCGCACCAAGCTGGCGGCGCGCCGTGCGGCGCTGCAGGCGCTGATCATCACCACCGCCGGCGGGCTCGCGATGCTCGTGGGGCTGCTGATGCTGGCCCACGCCGCGGGCACCATGCGGATCTCCGGGGTCCTGGCCGCCGCCCCGGGGCTGCTGGGCTCGCCCGTCGTCGACGTCGCCCTCGCCCTGATCCTGGCCGGTGCCGTCTCGAAGTCCGCCCTGTTCCCCACGCACTTCTGGCTGCCCGCCGCCATGGCGGCGCCCACCCCGGTCTCCGCGTACCTGCACGCCGCGGCCATGGTGAAGGCCGGAATCTACCTCGTGGCGCGCCTGGCCCCCGGGTTTGCGGACACCGCCTGGTGGCTGCCCATCACGCTCACCCTGGGCCTCGGCACCATGGTCTTCGGCGGCTGGGTGGCGCTGCGCCAGTGCGACCTCAAGCTGATTCTGGCCTACGGCACGGTGAGCCAGCTGGGGTTCATCACCGCGGTGGTCGGCTTCGGCACCGCGGACACCGCGATGGCCGGGCTCGGCATGGTCGTGGCCCACGGCCTGTTCAAGGCCACCCTGTTCCTCACCGTGGGCATCATCGACCACCAGGCCGGCACGCGCGACATCCGCAGGCTCTCCGGGGTGGGCGGGCGCGCTCCCAAGCTGTTCGTGGTCGCGGTCATCGGCG
Source organism: Kocuria sp. HSID17590 (assembly GCF_003989485.1). Classification (NCBI taxonomy): domain Bacteria; kingdom Bacillati; phylum Actinomycetota; class Actinomycetes; order Micrococcales; family Micrococcaceae; genus Kocuria; species Kocuria sp. HSID17590. Next base: position 4,241 of record NZ_RBMB01000050.1, read on the forward strand.
CCGCCTCCATGGCCGGTGTCCCGCCGCTGCTGGGGTTCGTCAGCAAGGAGGCCGTGCTCACCGCGTTCGTGGACGCGCTGCCCGAACCGCTCGCGGTCACGGCGCTCGTGTGCGTGGTGCTCGGCTCGATCCTCACCTTCGCCTACAGCGCCCGCTTCGTGTGGGGCGGCTTCGCGCGCAAGCCGGGGCGCTTCTCCGAGCTCGAGACCGCCCCGGACGGGCAGTCGGTGGTCGGCGCCTTCACCCCCGTGCGCTGGGACTTCCTGGCCGCCCCCGCGGTGCTGGCCCTCGTCACGGTGGTGCTCGGCCTGTGGCCCGCCCCGCTCGAGGCGGGGATCACGCCCTACCAGGAGCTCTTCCCCGGGGCCGCGCAGTCGCACGTGCACCTGGAGCTGTGGCACGGCTTCACCCCGGCGCTGGGTCTCTCCGCGCTCGTGATCGCCGCAGGCGCGGCGCTCTACGCGGCACGGCGCCCCGTGGCCCAGTTCCAGAGCAGGCTGCCGGAGGTGCCCAGCGGCGACTTCGTGTACCGCAAGGTCATCAACGTCCTGGACCTCCTCGCCGTGTGGCTGACCGGTCGCACCCAGCGCGGTTCGCTGATGTTCTACCTCTCCGTCGTCCTGGTCACCGCCATCGTGGTGCCCCTCGTGGCACTGTTCTGGTACGAGACGCCCCCGCTGGCCGGGTTCCGCTACGGGGACTCCCTCGCCCAGGTGGCCACCGGCCTCGCCATGGTCGTGGCGGCACTGCTCGTCCTCACGGCGCGCAAGCGCTTCCTCGCGGTGCTGCTCGTCTCGGTCACCGGCTACGGCCTGGCACTGATCTTCGCCCTGCACGGCGCACCGGACCTCGCCCTGACCCAGACGCTGGTGGAGACCATCTCCCTGGTGGCCTTCGTGCTGGCCCTGCGCTCGCTGCCCGGACCGCTGTGGAACCGGAAGCCGGCCGGGCACCGCGTGTTCCGCGCCGTCTTCGCCGTGGTCTTCGGCGTGTTCATGATGGCCCTGGCGATGTTCTCCATTTCCTCGCGCAGCGCCGCGCGGATCTCCCTGGACCTGCCGAAAATGGCCTACGACCTCGGGCACGGGGCGAACGTGGTCAACGTGATCCTCGTGGACATCCGCGCGTGGGACACCATGGGTGAGATCACGGTGCTGACCGTGGCCGCCACGGGCATCGCGTCCCTGATCTTCGTGAAGGGCCGCGGCGACCGGCTGCGCAGCGAGCGCCAGCAGCTGGACCCGGCGGAGCTGAAGGCCATCCGCGGTGCCGACGCCGCGGCGCACTCGCCCCACGCGGACACCCAGCAGCTCAAGGTGGCCCGCCGCTTCTCCTCCCGCCCGGACGCGGATCCCTTCCTGCTGGCCGGGCGGACCCTGGCACCCGAGCGCCGCTCCATCATCTTCGAGGTGGTTGCCCGGCTGCTGTTCCACACGTTCATGATCGTGTCCCTCTACCTGCTCGTGGCCGGGCACAACCTGCCCGGCGGCGGCTTCGCGGGCGGGCTGATGGCATCCCTCGCGCTGACCCTGCGCTACCTGGCCGGCGGTCGCTACGAGCTCGAGCGGGCCACGCCCGTCAATGCCGGGTGGATGCTCGGCGCGGGCCTGGCGATCTCCTCGCTCTACGCGATCGCCCCGGTGTTCTTCGGCGGGGCCGTGATGGAGAGCTACACGTTCGAGTGGGACATGTGGGTCTTCGGCCACGTCAAGTTCGTCACCGCGGTGGTCTTCGACATCGGCGTCTACCTGATCGTGGTGGGTCTGGTCCTGGACGTCCTGCGCTCCCTGGGCGGGCGCATCGACGAGAGGATCGAGCGCACGGCCATGGAGTCGGAGAAGAAGCCCGCGGGCGGCGGGTCCAGGATCCGGCTGACCCGCAACGGCCCGGGCGTCTCGGCCACGCGCGTGGACGACCCGGACGCCCCCCGCGGATCGATGGTCAGCGCGGACGAGACCTCGGAGGTGCAGCGATGACCGTGAACGTCACGCTCCTGGTGGTCATGGGGGTGCTGTTCTCCGTGGGGGTCTACCTCCTGCTCGAGCGCTCGCTCACCCGTGTGCTGCTGGGCCTGATGCTGCTGACCAACGGCGCGAACCTGCTGATCCTGCACACGAGCGGCGAGCGGGGAGTGGCCCCGCTCTACGACTCCTCCCTGGACCCGGCCGAGTACTCGGACCCGCTGCCGCAGGCGATGGTCCTGACGTCCATCGTGATCTCCCTGGCCACCACGGCCTTCATCCTGAGCATGATCTGGCGCTCGTGGATCCTGGCCCGCCGGGACGAGATCCAGGACGACCTCGAGGACCGTCGCGTGGCCACGCAGTCCTCCTACGACGCCGAGGACGACGACGCCATGCCGCAGGACACCTCCGAGTTCAACCACGCGGACGCGCGGTTCGCCCCGGCACGGCACAACGAGGAAGAGGCGGCGGAATCACCGGGTCACCACAGGGCCGAGAAGCTCACGGACGGAAAGGAGCGGGACACGCATGAGTACTGATCCGGCGCAGCTCGCCCCTCTCGCGGTCCTGATCCCCTTCCTGGGGGCGGCCCTGAACTTCCTGATCGTCCACCGCAACGGCCTGCAGCGCGCCGTGACCATCGGCTCCATGTCGCTGACGCTGGTGCTCAACGCGGTCATCCTCGCGAACGTGTGGAACAGGGGTCCGCAGGTGGTGCACCTGGGGGACTGGGCGGCACCGTTCGGCATCGTGATGGTGGTGGACCAGCTCTCCGCGCTGATGCTCGTGGTCTCGGTGGTCGTCTCCCTCGCGGTGCTCGTCTACGCGGTGAGCGAGGGCGTGGCCAACGGCGACGACGAGGGCCCCATCTCGATCTTCTACCCCACCTACCTGATCCTGGTGGCGGGCGTGTCCAACGCGTTCCTCGCGGGGGACCTGTTCAACCTCTACGTGGGCTTCGAGATCCTGCTGACCGCGTCCTACGTGCTGCTGACCATGGGCGGCACCGCGCAGCGCATCCGCGCGGGCGTGACGTACGTCGTCGTCTCCGTGATCTCCTCGATCCTGTTCCTGATCTCCCTGGGCATGATCTACGGCGCCACGGGCACCGTGAACATGGCGGACCTCTCGGGCAAGCTCGCGGACCTGCCGGTGGGCACGCAGATGCAGCTGCACCTCATGCTGCTGATCGCGTTCGGGGTCAAGGCGGCCATCTTCCCGCTCTCGTTCTGGCTGCCCGACTCCTACCCCACGGCGTCCGCGCCGGTGACCGCCGTGTTCGCCGGGCTGCTGACCAAGGTGGGCGTGTACTCGATCATCCGCACGGAGACGCTGCTGTTCCCGGGGACGCAGATCAACGGCCTGCTGATGTGGGTGGCGCTGCTGACCATGCTGGTGGGCATCCTGGGTGCGCTCGCGCAGATCGACATCAAGCGCATGCTCTCGTTCACCCTGATCAGCCACATCGGGTACATGATCTTCGGCATCGCGCTGGGCACCCAGGCCGCGCTGGCCGCCGTCGTCTACTACATCGCGCACCACATCGTGATCCAGACCAGCCTGTTCCTGGTGGCCGGTCTCATCGAGCGCCGCGGCGGGTCCACCAACGTGGACCGCCTGGCCGGGATGCTCAAGATCTCCCCGCTGCTGGGCGTGCTCTACATGATCCCGGCGCTGAACCTGGGCGGCATCCCGCCGTTCTCCGGCTTCCTGGGCAAGGTGGGGCTGATCGAGGCCGGCGTGAGCACCGGGACGTGGTTGAGCTACCTGCTGGTGGGCGTGTCCGTGTTCGTCTCGCTGCTCACGCTCATGGCCCTGATCCGTGTGTGGAACCGCGTGTTCCTGCGCAGCGTCGACGACGCCGAGTACCCGGATCCCGTGCTGCGCGCCACCACCGCGGAGGGCCGGCGCCCCAGCACCTCGCGCGTGGTCGCCAGGAAGTCCGGCAGCCGGTTCTCGGGGAGGTCCCCGGTGGTGCTGCTGCCGCGGACCATGGTGGGTGCCACCTCGGCCCTGGTGGTGGTGGGCGTGGCTCTCACCGTCTTCGCGGGGCCGCTGTTCGACCTCGCGGAGAACGCCGCCGAGAACCTGGTGCACCCGGACCGCTACGTCAACGCCGTCCTGCACCCCGAGGGTCACGGCGGCGCAAGTGAGGAGAGTCGATGAGCACGTCCGCCGTGCGGCGCCGTTCGCGCAACTCCCTGCGCGCCGAGCTGCCGCTGATCCTGTGGCTCGTGGTGGTGTGGGGTGCACTGTGGGGTGACTGGAGCATCGGGAACCTGGTTTTCGGGCTGTTGCTCGCGCTGCTCGTCACCCGCCTGCTGACCCTGCCGCCCGTGCGCCTGTCCCGGCGCTTCAACGTGGTGCACTTCGCGCTGTTCGTGCCCACGTTTATCTGGCAGGTGGCCAAGGCCAGCTTCCACGTCTTCTGGCTTGCGGTCACGCAGGGCCCGCGGGTGCGCAACGCCGTGCTGCGGGTTCCCCTGCGCCAGAACAACGACCTGCTCATGACGGCCGTGGGCCACACGATGGCACTGATCCCCGGGTCCCTGGTGGTGGAGGTGGACCGTGGCAACGGGATCCTCTACTTCCACGTGCTGGACATCTCCACGCCGGAGCAGGCGGAGGCGTTCCGGCGCTCCGCACTGGACATCGAGGCCGCCTGGATCCGCATCATGGGCACGCGGGAGGACCTGAAGCTGCTGACCGTGGTCGGGGACCCCGACAACACGGAGGCCACCGGGGCGCTCGAGTCGCCCGCGCACGAGATGGACGAGGCCGGAACCGGCCACGGGGAGGAGCGCTCATGACAATGCTCGATGTCGCCGTGTGGCTGTGCGGGGCGATCCTCGCCCTGGCCGCCGCCGGAACCATCTACCGGCTGGCGAAGGGGCCCTCCCTGCTGGACCGTGTGATCGCCTCGGACGTGCTGCTCGCCATCGTGGGGGCGTGCCTGGCTGTGGACATGGTCTACAACCACCACACGAACAACATCATCCTGCTCGTGATCGTCTCCCTGGTGGGCTTCCTGGGCTCGGTCACGGTGGCGCGCAACGTGGGGCTGGACCGCTCATGAGCTGGCACACCGTCCTGGACGTGATCGCCCTGCTGTGCCTGGTGCTGGGCGCCCTGATGTCCCTGGCCGCCGCGATCGGCCTGGTGCGCTTCCCTGACCTGCTCTCGCGCATGCACGCGGGCACCAAGCCGCAGGTCTTCGGCCTGTTCCTCATGCTCACGGCCGTGGCGATCGAGAGCGGGGAGCCGCGCATGATCCCGCTGCTGATCCTCGCGTGGGTCTTCCAGCTGCTCACCGTGCCGGTCTCCGCGCACATGGTGGGCCGGGCCGCGTACCGTTCCAAGCACCTGCACGAGGAGAACCTCATGGAGGACGAGCTGCGGGACGTCGTGGCCCGGGCCGGGCACGAGGAATCACGCTGAGGACATAATTTCAGCGTAAACCGCACCCCGCACCGCCCGGCCACGCGCCGAGGTTCGTATGCTGGGGGAGGAAGCAGCACGCCGTCGGGCCCCAAGCGCCGTCGGCACTCGCGACGAGAAGGAGCACTTCATGAACAAGGCGATGGACATCCTCGGCACCGTGGCGTCCCTGGGCGGCGTGGCCCTCGCGAACAAGGGCCTGTCCGCCGTGTGGAAGCAGGTCACCGGCAACGAGCCCCCCGCCAAGAACCCGGACGAGGACGAGGCCTGGCGGGACATCATCCTGTGGGCCATGATCACCGGCGTGGTGGGCACCGTCATCAAGGTGGGAATCGCCCGCCAGGTGTCCAAGATGGAGTCCGAGAAGAAGGACTCTGGCAAGACCTCGCAGTCCGAGATCTGAGGAACCCCACCGGGCCGAGTGCCCGGGAGGTCCCGCACGCGAGGGCCGGGTACGCAGCGCACCCGGCCCTCGTGCGTGCCGTGGTCTAGACTGGCGGCACAACGACAGGGGAGCGCCACCGCGGCGCTGAGAGTGCGTGTGAGCGCAGACCCTCGAACCTGATCCGGTTCATACCGGCGCTAGGGAGTCGAGCATCTCAAGGACCCGTCCGCACCCGTGGACGCGAGCCTTCCCCTCCTGGAATCTTCAGGAGGATTCACATGACACAGCAGGTCCGCAACACGTCGGAGCGCGCGTCCCAGCCCAACCCGGGGCGGGGTGAGCCGCGCAGGAACGCCCCCCGGCAGCACTCGTGGCGGGTGGTGGACATCGTGGTCGCCTCCGTTCTCGCGGCGGTGTGCGCGGTGGTCTTCTGGCTGTGGTCCAACCTGCTCGCCCCGGCTGTCTCCGCCGGGTCCGTGGCGTACCCGCCCGCGGGCGGGCTCATCGTGGGCGGCTGGCTCGTGGCCGGCACGCTCGGTGCGCTGATCATCCGCAAGCCGGGTGCCGCGATCTTCTGCGAGCTGCTCGCGGCCGTGCTGGAGATGTTCCTGGGCACCCACGCGGGATGGCTCGTGGTCCTCTCCGGCGTGATCCAGGGCCTGGGGGTGGAGATCGTCTTCCTGCTGACCCGCTACCGCAGCTTCGGGCTCCTCACGGCCACAGCGGGCGGTGCGGTCTCCGGGCTTTTCCTCGCGGTGAGCGAGAACATCTTGTACAACTACGAGTGGGCCACGGACCAGAAACTGGTCTACGCCGTGTTCACCACGCTCTCCGGCGCCGTGATCGCCGGTGCCCTGATGTGGCTCGTGGTGCGTGCGCTGCAGGCCACGGGCGTCCTCAGCGCCCTCGCGTCCGGCGCCGCGCGCCGGCGATGACCGCGGCATCGGGCACCATCCCGGCGGGCGCGTCGGTCGGTCTCGAGAACTTCGGGTGGCACTACCCCGGGCGCCAGTACCCGAGCCTCGCGGGGGTGGACGCGCAGATCGGCGCTGGGGAGCGCGTGCTGCTCCTGGGCCCCTCCGGTGCGGGCAAGTCCACCCTGCTGCAGGCCCTGGCGGGTGTGGAGCAGGATCCGGACGGGCAGTCCCGCTCGGGTGGACTGACGGTCGACGGCGCCGACCCGCGCGACGTGCGGGGGGCCGTGGGTTTCATGCATCAGGATCCCGAGACGCAGGTGGTTCTCTCGCGGATCGGGGACGACGTCGCGTTCGGTCTCGAGAACCTCGCCGTCCCCCGCGAGCAGATCTGGCCGCGCGTCCACGAGGCCCTGGACAGGGTCGGTCTCCACTTCCCCCTCGAGCACTCCACCACGGCCCTGTCCGGCGGCCAGAAGCAGCGCCTGGCGCTCGCGGGGGTCATGGCCATGCGTCCGCGCCTGCTGCTGCTCGACGAGCCCACGGCCAGCGTGGACCACGAGGGGGCCGTGGAGCTGTGCCGGGCCGTGTCCCGGGCCGTCCGGGAGGACGGCACCACCCTGGTGGTCGTGGAGCACCGGGTTGCCCTGTGGGAACCGGTGGTGGAGCGGGTGATCGTGCTCGACGACCACGGCTCGGTGGCCTTCGACGGCCCCACCCGGGAGACCCTCCACGACGCCCGGGAGCTGCTGCAGGCGCAGGGCACGTGGGTTCCGGACTGGGTCCCGACGACGCGTCCGCCCGCCCACCGCGGAGCTGCCCAGGCGGGGGCGGTGGCCGCGGGCCCCGCCAGGGAGGGCGAGCGCCCCCGCGGTGCGGACACGGCGCGCTCCGGCCAGGACC
>NZ_RBMB01000051.1:0-9291 GCF_003989485.1 Kocuria sp. HSID17590
TGCGGTGGCCGACGCCGCGGTGCTGCGCCACGCGGACTCGCGCCCCGGGCTCACCCGGCTGCACGTGGCCCGCGCGGTGTGGGACGCGAGCTGCGAGGACCGCTCGGTGCTCGTGGTGGGCTCCTCGACCGTCGTGCGGGACCTCGACCTCGTGGCCCGCGCGCAGGCTCCGCTGCCCGTGGTGGCGAACCGCGGCGTCGCCGGGATCGACGGCACGCTGGCCACCGCCCACGGCGTGGCCCTGGGAACGGGACGCCCGGTGCGCGCGGTGATGGGGGATCTCACGTTCCTGCACGACTCCGGAGGGCTTCTGCTGGGCACCGGGGAGCAGGTTCCGGACCTGCACGCCGTGGTGGTCAACGACGCCGGGGGCGGCATCTTCCAGACCCTCGAGCACGGGGGCGTGGGGCAGGACCAGCGCTACGCGGCCGCCGTGGAACGGTTTTTCGGGACGCCGCACAGCGTCTCCGTCGCGGAGCTGTGCGCGGCCCACGGGGTCGAGTACGTGCGGGCCGACAGCGCGATCGAGCTGACCGCCGCCATGGCCGCTCCGGTGGTGGGACGCCGCGTGGTGGAGGTCCCGCTCGAGCGCGAGACGCTGCGCGAGTTCAACCTGGCTGCCCACGAGGTCGGCGCCCGCGCGGTCGAGGAGTTCCTGGCCGGTCGGTGACGCCCCGGGCCCGGGGACGCGTCACCGCGGCTCGCTAGCATGACGGCATGACTGATCAGAGCACTCAGACAGCAACCGTCCGCACGGCTCTCGTCACGGGCGCCACCCGGGGGATCGGGCGGGCGATCGCGCAGGACCTCGCCCGGGACCACGTGGTCCTCGTGGGCGGACGCTCGGCGCAGGACGTGCAGCGTGTGCGGGACGAACTGGCCGGGGTGGGCCCGGGGACTCGGGCCTTCGTGGCGGACGTCACCGACGACGCGCAGGTCGAGGCCGCCTGGACACCGCTGCGCGAGGAGTTCCCGGGGCTGGACGTGCTCGTCCACTCGGCGGGCATCGCCCCGCAGTCCCTCGTGGCGGACGCCCCGCGCGAGATGTGGGAGCAGATCTTCGACGTGAACGTGATCTCCGTAGCGCAGCTGACCCGCCTGGTGCTCCCGCAGCTGCGCGAGGCCCAGGGAGACGTGGTGGCCATCAACTCCGGCTCGGGGTTCATGTCCCGCGCGTCCTCCGCGCTGTACTCCGGCACCAAGTTCGCTCTGCGGGCCTTCACGGACGCCCTGCGCGAGGAGGAGCGGGCCCACGGGGTGCGCGTCACCTCCGTCCACCCGGGGCGCGTGGCCACGGACATGCAGGCGCAGCTGCACGAGTACATGGGCGAGGAGTACCACCCGGAGGAGTGGATCCGCCCCGAGCAGATCGCCGCCGCCGTGCGCCTGGCCGTGGACGCCACCCGGGACGCCGAGGTGGAGGTCATCACGGTGCGCCCCTCGGGGATGACTGGCCGCTGAGAGCGGGCTCCTCGGCTGGGGGCTTCTGACGGCGGCCCCCTCGGCTGGGCCGCCCGGTGGGTTGCCCAGCCGGGCCGCCCGACCGGGCCGCCAACATCTGAGGCACGAAATGACCTCTGACCCACAGGTCTCGCGGTCACTTCGCGCCTCAGATGTCACGCGCGGGCCTCACGCCCGGATGCCACGCCCGGGTGTCACGCGCGGGTGTCCGGTGCCTCCGGGGCGTCCACCGTGGTGGGGTCCAGCACGCGGGAGAGGAACGTGCGCGTGCGCTGGTGCTGCGGCGAGCCGATGACCTCGCGGGCGGGGCCCTGCTCCACCACCACGCCGCCGTCCATGAAGACCACGCGGTCGGCGACGTCGCGCGCGAAGGACATCTCGTGGGTCACCACGAGCATCGTCATCCCGTCCGCCGCGAGCCCGCGCATGATGGCCAGCACGTCCCCCACGGTCTCCGGGTCCAGTGCGGAGGTGGGCTCGTCGAAGAGCATCAGGTCCGGGTCCATGGACAGCGCACGGGCGATCGCCACGCGCTGCTGCTGGCCGCCGGAGAGCTGGGCGGGGCGCTGGTCGGCCTTCTCGCTCAGGCCCACGCGCTCCAGGTTGGCGAGCGCCACCCGTTTGGCCTCTGCGGCGGGGCGCTTGAGCACCTTGACCTGGGCCACCGTGCAGTTCTCCAGCACGCTCAGGTGCGGGAACAGGTTGAACTGCTGGAAGACCATGCCCACGCGGCGGCGCATGGCGTCCACGTCCAGGTCCGGGTCCGTGACGGTGAACCCGCCCACGCTGATGCTTCCGGACTGCGGGGTCTCCAGCAGGTTGAGGCAGCGCAGCAGGGTGGACTTGCCGGAGCCGGACGGGCCGATGAGGCACACGACCTCCCCGGCGGCCACGTCCAGGTCGATGCCGCGCAGCACCTCGAGCTCGCCGTAGGACTTGTGGAGGTCGCGCACGCGCACTGCGGCGTTGGTGTCGGCGGTGGACGAGGACACGGCCCCGGACGCGGGGGGCGTTGCGGAAGTGGACACGGGAGCTCCTAGGACTTCTTGACCCGGACGGTCTTGTTCTCGAAGTGGCGGGACAGCAGCCCCAGCGGCACGGTGATGATCAGGTAGCACACGCCCGCCACCATGAGCGGGGTGAGCCCGGCGCCGGCGCTGGAGATGCCCTCGCGGCCGAACTTGGTGAGCTCGTACTGCTCCACACCCATGCCCAGCAGGTACACCAGGGAGGAGTCCTTGGTGAGCAGGATGACCTCGTTGGTCAGGGGCGGCAGCACGATGCGCAGCGCCTGGGGGATCACGATGGTGACCATCGCGCGGGTGTGGGACATGCCCAGCGAGCGGGCGGCCTCGTACTGGCCCGGGGGCACGGCCTGCAGGCCCGCGCGCAGCGACTCGGCGATGTACGCCGCCGCGACCACGCCGAGAGCGATCATCACCGTCACGTAGTGGTTGAAGCGGAACCCGAAGGCCAGTGGGATGCCGTAGCCCAGCGCCAGGAACACGAGCAGCGCGGGCACGCCGCGGAAGAACTCGATGTACAGCGTGGCGATCCACCGGTACGGCGCCACGGAGGAGAGCTTCATGAGCGCGAGGACCACGCCCAGGGACAGGCCCACCACGAAGCCGAGCACCGTGTAGATCAGCGTGTTCTTCAGCGCCACGGTGATGATCCCGGGGAACTGCTCCATCGCCACGGTGGGGTTCAGGACCCGCTGGAAGAGGACGTTCCAGTCCGCCAGGACGACGAGTGCGATCAGCACCACGACGAGTACGGCGTACTGGATGCCCCGCGACAGCCTGGCGCGCTGCCGGGTGGTCATGGCCATGGGTTTCTCCCTGTCTGTGGGCGGGCTGGGGGCCGCATGTGGGTGCCGGGCGCTGGACCACCGCCCGGCACCGTCGTCGTGCTGTCGTGCTGTCGTGCTGTCGTTCTGGAAGTGCTGCTGCGGAGGGGAGGGGACTACAGCCCCATCCACTCCTTGTTCATCTTGTCCATGGTGCCGTCGCTGGTGATGCGGTCCAGGGTCTTGTTGACGGAGTCGAGCAGCTCGGTGTTGCCCTTCTTCACGGCCACGCCCAGGTTCTCGTTGGTGTCCACGGTCTGCACCACCTCCAGGTCCGGGTTGGACTCGGCGCGCTTGGACAGCGTGGAGATGTTGCCGGACACGGCCTGCACGCCGCCGGACTCCAGGGACTGGAACATGAGCTCCACGTCCTCGAACTGCTGGGTGTTCAGCTTCTTGTCCTTGGCGTAGTCCTCGCCGGAGGTGGCCTGCTGCACGCCCACGGTCTTGTCGCCCACGGAGTCGAAGCCCTTGATCCCGGAGTCCTTGGTGGTCAGCAGGGCGATCTGGTCGTTGAAGTACGGCTTGGAGAAGTCCACGGACTGCTTGCGGGCATCCGTGATGGAGATCCCGGAGATCGCGGCGTCGCACTGGCCGGTGTCCAGCGCCGCCCCGGACTCGAGGGTCTCGAAGTTGGCCTGGACGAACTTCTTCTCCTTGCCGAGGTCCTTGGCGATCTCGTCCCCGAGGGACATGTCGAAGCCCACCACCTTGCCGTCCTTCTCGAACTCGAACGGCGGGTACGGCGAGTTGGCGCACACGGTGAACGTGCCGGAGTCGCCGCCCGCCTGGGCGTCGCCTCCCGAGGTGGATTCGCAACCGGTCAGTGCCAGACCTGCGGCGGAGAGGACGGCGAGCGCGGGAACGAGTCGGCGCAGGGTTGACATGGGTTCTCCTCGGTCAGGGGGACGGCCCCGTCTGGAACCTGTGGCGATTTTACGCTGTGGAACTCCCCGGGCTGCGGTGTCGTCGCGTTGATGACGTCCCCTCCCACGCGACGAGCTGTCGCCGCGCGTGCCGGGGCGGGCCGGGGCCGTGCGGGGGCGTGCGGGGACGGCGCCGGGGCCGACGACGGCGGGCGCGGCGGCGTCGTCGGCGGCAGTGGCACAATGGCGCACGTGCGTCCGGCGGCAGCGCCGCGCACGAGGGGCGCCGGGAGGGCGTCCGCACCCGAGACGGCGGAGGACTGCGGCGCAGTGAAGGTTCTGATCAGCGGGGGTGGCCCCGCGGGCGCCACCGCGGCGTACTGGCTCGCGAGCCAGGGGATCCGGGTGACGGTGCTCGAGAAGACCGCCTACCCGCGGGAGAAGGTCTGCGGGGACGGTCTCACGCCGCGCGCGGTGAAGCAGATGCGGCTCATGGGGCTGCCCCACGGCGCCGAGCAGGGCTACCGCTCCAACCGGGGGCTGCGGCTGGTCGCCGGCGGGCGCACCGTGGAGTTCCCGTGGCCGCAGCTCACGGACTTCCCGTCCTACGGGCTGGTGCGCACCCGCGCGGGCTTCGACGAGGACCTTGCGCGCCACGCGCAACAGGCCGGGGCGGAGATCATCGAGCACCGCTCGGTGCAGGACGTGCTGCGGGACGACACCGGGCGGATCGTGGGACTGCGCGCCGCCGTCATGGACCCCGGCACCGGGCGGCGCACGACGCAGACCGAGGACCACCACGCGGACCTCGTGCTCGCCGCGGACGGCAACTCCACCCGCACGGCCGTGGCCGCCGGGCTGCACCGGCGCCAGGACCGCCCCATGGGCGTGGCCGTGCGCACCTACTACCGCTCGCCGCGCTCGGAGCTGGACTGGATGGAGGGCTGGCTCGAGCTCGCGGACGGCAACGATCCGCACGGTGCCCTGCTGCCCGGCTACGGCTGGGTCTTCGGCGTGGGAGACGGCACCGCGAACGTGGGCCTCGGCATCCTGGACACCTCGCCCGCCTTCGGGAAGCTCGACTACCGGGCCGTGCTGCGGGACTGGGCGGCGTCGATGCCTGCCGAGTGGACCTTCGACCCCGAGCACCAGGTGGGCAGGATCGGCTCCGCGGCGCTGCCCATGGCCGCCAACCGCACACCGCACTACCTGCCCGGTCTCATGCTGCTGGGCGACGCCGCGGGGCTCGTGTCCCCGTTCAACGGCGAGGGGATCTCCAACGCGATGGAGTCCGCGCTGTTCGCGGCGTCGTGCATCGTGGACGCCGCCGGGGCCAACGGGGCGCAGCAGCGCGAGAACGCCCTGGCCCGCTACCCCGAGCTCGTGCGCGCGGAGTGGGGCGCCCACTTCACGCAGGGCAGGACGCTCGCGCAGCTCATCGGCCACCCCGCGATCCTCTCGGCGGCGGTCCGCTCCGGCATGCACGTCCCCGCCCTGATGCGCTTCGCCGTGCAGGTCATGACCGAGCTCTCCGACCGCCCGGCCCGAAGTGTGACGGACCGCGCCATCGCGGTGCTGGATGCACTCACCCCCGCGGGCTGAAATTGTCGATAGAGTGGTGGACCGTGACTGATCCCAGCAGCGTCGACGGCTCCCTGCGCTTGCCCGCAGGGTTCGAGCTCATCGCCCAGGACCCCCGCCTGGGTCCTCTCATGCTGCGTTCGCTGGAGCGCATCGAGCAGCGCCTGGGCGAGGCCGTCCAGGCCACCGACCGGCTCGCGGACGTCACCGCGCGCCACCTGCTGGCCGCCGGCGGCAAGCGCGTCCGCCCCCTGCTCACCCTGCTCGCCGCCGAGGTGGCCGGTGAGATCACGGACGAGGTCATCGAGGCCGCCGTCGTCGTGGAGCTCACCCACCTCGCCTCCCTGTACCACGACGACGTCATGGACTCCGCGCCCCTGCGCCGCGGCGTCGAGACCGCGCACACCGTGTGGGGCAACACCGTGGCCATCCTCACCGGCGATATGATCTTCGCCCGCGCCTCCGCCATGGTCTCGGCCCTGGGGCAGGAGCCCCTGATGATCCAGGCCACCACGTTCGAGCGTCTGGTGATCGGCCAGCTGCAGGAGACCACCGGCCCGGCCGAGGGCGAGGACCCCGTGGCCCACTACCTCCAGGTGCTCGCCGGCAAGACCGGCTCCCTGATCGCCGCGAGCGGGCAGTACGGTGCCCTGCTGGGCGGCGCGCCGCGCGACGTTGTCGACCTCATGGTGGTCTACGGCGAGAAGGTGGGACTCGCGTTCCAGCTCGCGGACGACATCATCGACCTCACCGGGCACCCGGACGTCTCCGGCAAGACCCGCGGCACGGACCTGCGCGAGGGCGTGGACACGCTGCCCGTTCTCCTGCTGCGGCGCCACGCCGCCGGAGCAGACCCGGAGGCCGCGGCCTCCGCCCAGGAAGTGCTCCGTCTGATCGACGGGGACCTCACGGACGACGACGCCCTGGCCACCGCCGTGGCGGCCGTCTCCTCCCACCCCGCGGCCGCCGAGGCCTGGCAGATCGCCAACCGGTGGGCCGACGAGGCCATCGCCGCGCTGGAGCCCCTCCAGGACTCCGTGGCCAAGGCCGCGCTGACCGAGTTCGCCCACGCGGTGGTCCACCGCCGGGGCTGAGCACTCAGTAAGCTTTACCCATTCATCCACAACTCGCGTGCCGGGCGTCCCTGGACCCCGGCGCCTATGGGATCTCGTCCCGTGTGAGGTTCAGCCATGTCCACTGACAAGAAGCGTGGTGGCGCCGCGAAGGAAGCATTCTCCGGGCGCACCATGTTCATCTTCGCCGCGATCGGCTCCGCCGTCGGTCTCGGCAACATCTGGCGCTTCCCGTACGTCGCGTTCGACAACGGCGGCGGCGCCTTCATCATCCCCTACCTGGTCGCGCTGCTGACCGCGGGCATCCCGCTGCTCATGCTCGACTACGCGATCGGCCACCGCTACCGCGGCTCCGCCCCGCTCTCGTTCCGCCGCCTGCACCCCAAGCTCGAGACCATCGGGTGGTGGCAGCTGATGATCTGCGTGGTCATCGCCATCTACTACGCGCTCATCATCGGGTGGGCCATGCAGTACACGGTGTTCTCGTTCAGCAAGGCGTGGGGCAGTGATCCGGCCGCGTTCTTCATGAACGACTACATGAAGGTCTCGGACCAGGTCACGATCGGCTTCGACTTCATCTGGCCGGTGTTCATCGCCACGGCCATCGCGTGGCTCGTGCTGCTCGTGGTGCTGATGCTGGGCGTGCAGAACGGCATCGGCAAGCTCAACGTGGTGCTGATCCCCCTGCTCGTGGTCATGTTCCTCATCATGGTGGGCATGGCCCTGACCCTGCCGGGTGCCGCCGCCGGTCTGGACGCCCTGTTCACGCCGTCCTGGTCCGCCCTGGGCGACTCCTCCGTGTGGGTTGCCGCGTACGGGCAGATCTTCTTCTCCCTGTCCGTGGGCTTCGGCATCATGGTCACCTACGCGTCCTACCTCAAGCCCCGCTCGGACCTCAGCGGGTCCGCCCTGGTGGTGGGCTTCGCCAACTCGTCGTTCGAGATCCTCGCGGGCATCGGCGTGTTCGCGGCCCTCGGCTTCATGGCCACCGCCTCCGGCACGCAGGTCTCGGAGGTCGCCACCTCCGGCATCGGCCTCGCATTCATCGCGTTCCCGGCAATCATCTCGCAGGCACCGTTCGGCACGCTGATCGGCGTGCTGTTCTTCGGTGCGCTGGCGTTCGCGGGCTTCACCTCCCTGATCTCCATCGTGGAGGTCATCGTGGCCGGTGTCCGGGACAAGCTGGGCCTGTCCCGTCCCGCGGCCGTGTCCCTGGTGGTGCTGCCGCTCGCCGTGATCTCCCTGCTGTTCTTCCCCACGACCACGGGCCTGAACCTGCTGGACGTGGTGGACGCGTTCATCAACAACTTCGGCATCGCCGCGGCCGCGCTGATCTCGGTGCTGCTGCTGACCTCCGGCTTCACGGCGCTGCCCACGTTGCGCGACCACATCAACTCGGTGTCCTCGTTCAAGCTCGGGCGCACGTGGATGATCATGGCCGGTGGTGTCACCCCGGTGATCCTCGGCTACATCCTGATCGACCAGCTGACCAAGACCGTGGCCGAGGGCTACAACGACATGCCCCAGTGGTTCGTGAACACCTTCGGGTGGGGCATGGCCGTGGGCATCGTCGTGATCGCGTACCTGCTCTCGCGCCTGCCCTGGAGCCGACGCACGGGGGACGGCTTCACGAGTCCCGCGCCCGCCATCCAGGACGCCTACCTGGACCGCAAGGCCATCGCCCGCCACGACCCTCTGACGCACTACACGGGCACCGAGGGGCGCACGGCCGCGCTGGACCAGGACTTCTCCCTGCGCGCCATCGACCGCGGCACCGTGGTGCAGCGCCCCGCGCCCTGGAACCACGAGCGCTCCGCGACCGGCACGCGCGCCGGTGAGCGCGTCCACTCCACCACCACCGCGGGCTCCGAGTCCCGCCCGTCGGAAGGGGACCTCTCATGAGCGGTACCGCCATCGTCATGATGATCGTCGCCATCGTCCTGGTGTGGGGCGGCCTGCTCCTCGCCCTGGTCAACATCAAGCGCTCCCCGGAGGAGGTGGACGAGCTCGACGATCCCGCGGACGGCACCTCGCAGGCCGCCGACACCTCGGCCACTTCGGCCACCGAGGGCGCCGTCACGTCGGGCGCCCGTGAGCAGGGCGTCACGACGACGCCGCACGGCCAGGTCACGGAGCCCCGCACCGACCCCGCGGGGCCGGCGACCCGGGGCTGACGCCCCACCGACCGCTCCGGCGCCCACTCCGGCGCTGAGCGGCGTCGGCGAAAGCACCGGCGAGCACAGAGCCCGCCCGGACCACCACGGTCCGGGCGGGCTCTGTCAACATCTGAGGTGTAGAGATGCCGCGATTTCGTCACGCCGGACGGGCATTGCTGGCTCTTCACGAACGAGGGTGTAGCGCGGGTCTGAACCCTCCGGCTTCGAGCAGCGACCGAGCGATGTAGTGGGTGAGGTTGCGGAAGCCGAGGGCGGAGCCGCGGAGGTGTTCGAGTCGCCCGTTG
>NZ_RBMB01000052.1:0-8576 GCF_003989485.1 Kocuria sp. HSID17590
ACCTCGCCGCGCTCGCGGCCGCCCGGGCCGAGGACGGCTCGGGGGAGGCGGCCGACGACGCCGCGACCACCTCCCGCGCCGACGTGGACCTCCCCGTGGGGCGCGTGGCGCTCTCGCCGGTGGTGCGCACCCAGCTCGCGGCCGCGCCGGACGACCGCGCGCTGGCCGCCCACGCGCAGTGGGTCGTGCTGGACACCGCTATCTCCCTGGACCGTGACGCCCTCGCGCGTGCCCTGCAGACGGTCCTGGACCGTCACGACTCGCTGCGTCTGGTGCTCGACACCACCGGCGAGGAACCGGGTCTGCTCGTGCGCCGGGCCGGGGCGGTGCTCGCCGAGGACGTCCTCGCCGGGTCGGAGAACTGTGCAGAGAGCGACGACGCCGCTGCCGCCGAGTCCGCTGCGACCGGCGCCGCCGCCGGTTCCGCTGGGCATTCCGGACGTTCCGCGGAGGGCCGCGCTGAGGCGCTCGTGGCGGAGCTGGATCCCCGCGCGGGCGTGGTGGTCCGCGCGGCCGTGGTGCCCGCGAACGTCGAGTACGCACTAGAGACCAGGCCCCTCGCAGACATGGACAACCCTGCAGGCACCGTGCCTCCGACAAACACAGTGCGCCCCTCGGACGCCAGTCACCCCGACGGGGACCGGCTCGTGCTCGCCGTGCACCACCTCGCGGTGGACGCCGTCTCGTGGCAGATCCTCACCGCGGACCTGGAGCGCGCGTACGGGGCCGCCGTGGCCGGAACCCTTCCCGAGACGGACGACGTGCCCTGCTCGTGGCGCCACGCGATGGACGTGATGGCCGCCCGCGCCGGCTCGGACACTCTGCGCGAGGACCTGCCCCACTGGGAGCGCGTGCTCCGCTCAGGACCTTCCGAGCCCCTGGGCGGCCGGCGCCTGGACCCGGCCGTCGACACCGTGGCCACCGCCCGCACGGCGGACCTCGAGATCACCGGCGACGTCGCACGGGCCGTGCGCGAGACCGCGCCCGAGGCGTACCGGATGCGCCCCGACGAGGTGGTGCTCGCCGTCGTGAGCCTCGCCCTCGCCCGCTTCGACCAAGCGCGCGGACGTCCCGCCGCGGCACTGCGACCCGTGACGGTCGAGGGCCACGGCCGTGACACCCTCGCCCCGGGCTGCGACCTCTCGGGCACGGTCGGGTGGTTCACCACCGAGTCGCCCGTGCACGTGGCGTCGGACGCGCTCGGCCGCCCGAGCACTGATTCCGGAACCGACTCCGGGACTGACGCCGACGTCCGCGCCCGCGTGCTCGGCGCCGAGGACCTCGACGACATGCTCGGCGGCGGGCCAGCACTCTCCGCGCTGCTGCGGGCGGCCAAGGAGGCGCGCCGCACGAGCCCGGACACCGCCGGGTACGGCATCCTGCGCCACCTCAACCCGCTGGGCCGGGAGCGTCTCGCGGGACTGGCCGAGCCGGAGGTCGTGCTCAACGTGATCGCCGCCCCCGGCGAGGACCCGGAGGGCTGGTCCACGGACGGGGCCCGCTCCTTCGCCGTCGTGGAGTCCCCGGAGCGGCGTCTGACCGAGGCGCTGACCGTCAACGTCTTCCAGAACGCGGGCCCGGAGCCGGGGCTGGGAATCGAGCTGCGCGCCGCGGGCGGCATGTTCTCCGCCGCGGACCTCGACGCCCTGGGCGAGTCCCTGACCAAGGCCGCCGCCGCGGTGCACCTGCACCTGCTCCTGAACGAGAACGCCGGGGGAGCGAGTCCCTCGGACCTGACCCACCGCCTCCCGCAGTCGGACATCGACGCCCTCGAACGCGAGCACGGCCCCGTGGCGGACGTGCTGCCGCTGTCCCCGCTGCAGGAGGGCCTGCTCTTCCACGCGCTCTCCGACGGCGAGGCGGACGCCTACGTGCTCGCGGCCGCGCTGGAGATCGAGGGGGCCGTGGACCCGCAGCGGCTGCAGGACGCCTTCGACGCCGTGCTGCGGCGCCACCCGGTGCTGCGCGCCGCGTTCGACGCGACCACCGTGGGCGAGCCCGTGCAGGTGGTCCCGCGCACGGTGACCGTTCCGTGGCGCACCGTGGACCTGAGCGCGACCCCGGACGCCGCCGCCGAGCGCGCCGTGACGGCGCTGCTGACCGAGATGTCCCACCGCCCGGTGGACGTGGCCAGGGCACCGCTCGTGGCCGCCACGCTGGTGCGGCTGGGCCCGGAACGCAGCGTGCTGATCCTCGGCGCGCACCACCTGGTCACGGACGGCTGGTCCACGCACCTGATGGTGCGCGACCTCATGGCCTTCTACCGCGGCGAGGGGGACGAGCTGCCCACGGCCCTGCCGTTCGGCGCGCACGTCGCCCGGATCAGCGCCGGCGCCGACGCCGCCCTGGAGGCGTGGCGCACTCGCCTGGCCGGACTCGAGCACCCCACGGTGCTCGGCACCGAGCCGTCGGAGACCGCCGGTGGCAGGACGGAGCAGACCCGCCAGGACCTGGCCCTCGCCCCGGGGACCGCGCAGCGCGTCGTCGAGGTGGCGCGGACGAACGGGCTCACCCCCAACACCGTGCTGCAGGGCGCGTGGGCCGTGGCGCTCGCCGCCGTGACGGGCCACGACGACGTCGTGTTCGGCGTCACCGTGTCCGGGCGCCCCACCGATCTGCCCGGCATCGAGAACACCGTGGGGCTCTTCGCCAACACGCTGCCCGCGCGGCTGACGCTGCGCCGCGACGAGCCCCTGCTCGAGGCCTTCACCCGGCTGCAGGGCGAGCAGGCGGGGATGTCCGCGCACGAGTCGGCGGCGCTCGCCGAGATCGAGCGCGCCGTGGGGCTGGGCGAGCTCTTCGACTCGCTCGTCGTCTACGAGAACGCCCCGGCCGACGACGCCGCGCAGCAGGCCCTGCCGCGCGTCACCGGTATCAGCAGCGCGGGCGGCACCCACTACCCGCTCAACGTGATGGTGCCGCCGGGGACCGAGTTCCGCGTGGTGGTCGAGCACGATCCCGCGCGC
Source organism: Kocuria sp. HSID17590 (assembly GCF_003989485.1). NCBI lineage: Bacteria > Bacillati > Actinomycetota > Actinomycetes > Micrococcales > Micrococcaceae > Kocuria > Kocuria sp. HSID17590. Next base: position 2,967 of record NZ_RBMB01000052.1, read on the forward strand.
GTGGCCGAGCAGACCGCGCAGCGGCTGTGGGCGGAACTCGCCCGCGCCCTCGAGGCCGTGGCCGGGGACCCCACCGTGACGGTGGCGCAGCTTGCGGCCGGGCACGGCGGTTCTGTGGCCGAGGAGGGGCGGCCGACGGCCGAGCACGGTGGAACCCCCATCGGGGAACAGGTGACGTCGTCCCGCGTGACGGGCACGGCACCGACGGCCGAGCAAAGGCAGGCCGAGGTCGAGACGACCGGCGCATCGGCCCCGGCATCGGAGAGCGCCAGGACGGCCGCCGCCGCGCCGGGGACGGCGGGTACGCCGTCATCCACCACTGGGACGCCCAGGGCGGCGTCGCCCGCGGCGGACGGTGTCGCCGCGGTCGTGGCCGCGGAGATGGCCGGCCTGCTGGGCCGCTCCGGAATGGACGTCGACGAGGACTTCTTCGCGCTCGGCGGGCACTCCCTGACCGCCATGCGCCTGCTCGGCAGGCTGAGGCGCCGCGGCATCACCGTCTCCCTCGTGCAGGTGCTCGATGCGCGCACCCCGGCCGCGATCGCGCGGCTCGCGGAGGGCGGGGCAGTGTCGTCTGCACACGGGGCGTCTCCGGACGACGCCGTGTCCGGTGACAACCAGGTGCCCCGCGACCCTGCCGTGTCGCAGCACGGCGCGGTGCCTCAAGACCATGCGATTGCACAGAACCGTGCAGACGCGCAGGACACGCCCCGGATCGAGGACGGCGCACGGGGTGGCGCGGAGGGCCCGACCAGCTCCGCTCCGGTCCTGACCCCCGCGCAACAGGCGCTGTGGTTCGTGCAGCAGCTGGAGGGCCCGTCCACGGTCTACGACGTGCCGGTGGCCCTCGAACTGCGCGGCGCCGTGGACGCGGAGGCACTGCGGGCGGCCTGGCACGACGTCGTGCTGCGCCACCGCGCCCTGCGCACCGTGTTCCCCGCCCAGCGTGACGGCACCGCGGGCGTGCGCGTGCTGGAGGGAGAGGAGCTGCCCGCGCTGCGCGTGCACGACCTCCCCGGTACCTTGGCGGAGACCGCTCCGAGCCGCGAGACGCTGGAGGGCGTCGTCGCCGAGCACCTGGCTGACCCGGCCCAGGCCGTCGACATCACCCGTGAGGCCCCGGCCCGCGCGGATCTGTGGACCGGCGGGGACACGGCGCTGCTGCTGGTCGTGGTGCACCACGTGGCGATCGACGCGGAGTCCGTCCAGCCCCTGCTCGCGGACCTCTCCGACGCCTACGGGGCGCGGGCCGCCGGGCGCGCACCGCAGTGGCCCGAGCCCCCGCACGACGAGCCCGCCGCCGAGGACCCCGAGCAGACGGCGGCGGACGAGAGCTTCTGGTCCGAGGAGCTGCGCGGCCTGCCCGCGGAGCTCGACCTGCCCCTGGACCGTCCCCGCCCGGAGACACTGGGCCACGAGGGCCACACGGACGTGCTGGAGGTCCCCACAGAGCTGCGCGAACGCATGGACCGCGTGTGCGGCGAGCACGGCGTCACGCCCCTCATGCTGCTGCGCAACGCCGTGGCACTCACGTGGTGGCTGCACGGCGCCGGGCGGGGCATTCCCCTCGGCAGCACGGTGGCCCTGCGCGAGGACCTCGCGGACGAGCAGCGTGCCGTGGGGTACTTCGTGAACTCGATGGTCGTGCGCTGCGCGGTGGACGCCACCGGGACGGTGGCCGAGAACCTGGCTGCCGTGCGGGGTGCTTCCCTGCGGGCGCTGGAGCACAGCGGGCTGCCGTTCGAGCGGGTCGTGGACCTGGTGGCACCCCAGCGCCAGCGCGCCCGGCACCCCCTGTTCCAGACGCTCGTCTCGCACGAGGCGCCGGCCCCGACCCCGGGGATCGGGTCACTGGAGACCTCCGAGGTCACCGTGCGCACCACCACCTCGCGCTTCGACGTGGGTGTGTGGCTCGTGGACGAGGGCACCTCCTCGCTGCGCGTCGTGGGGTCCGCGGACCTCTTCGATGCCGAGACCGTCTCCGCCCTCGCGCACCGCGTGCTGCGCGTGCTGGAGCAGGTGGTCGAGGACCCGCGCCGCGCCGTCGCCGAGCTGACGGTCGCGGACGAGGCTCCCCGCGAGACCCACCGCCCGGCGCGGTCCCACCGCCCTGTGCAGCCCCACCGTTCTGCAGAGCGTCATGATCCTGCGGAGTCCGGCCGTGCGGCAGAGGGCCATCGCCCCGCGGCGAACCGGGACACGGCAGTGAACGCGGGCCCCGCGGAGACCCGGGTTCCGAGCGGGACGGACGCGCACGATGACGTCGTCCCCTGCCTCCCGAAGGTGAGCGCGCCGAGTGTGCCCCGGGCCTTCGCGGAGCAGGTGGCCCGCACACCGCACCGCGTGGCGCTGCGGGATGCACAGGGCGACCTCTCCTACGCGGAACTTGACGCCGCGGTGCGCCACCTGGCCGCGCGGCTCGTCGCCCGTGGGGTGGGGGAGCAGTCGATGGTGGCCGTGGCGCTGCCGCGCGATCGCTCGCTGCTGACCACCCTGCTGGCGGTGCAGCGCGTGGGCGCGGTCTACGTGCCGCTGGATCCGGACCACCCCAGTCAGCGCACGAGCCAGGTGCTCGAGGACGCCGCCGTGGCACTCGTGGTCTCCACGGCCGAGCTCGCCGCAGCCCTTCCCGCGACCGACGCGGACGTGCTGCTGCTGGACGCTCCCGGCGCCCCGGAAGAGGAAGGCGTGGACAGCGCCGGGGAGACGGCGTCGGCAGCCGGCGGCCTGACCACCTCGGCCCTGCCCGAGATCCCCGCCGCGGACGATGGCCTGGCCTACGTCCTGCACACCTCCGGCTCCACCGGGCGGTCCAAGGGCGTGATGGTCACGCGTGCGAACATTGCCGCGTTCCTGCGCTCCGTGGTCGAGCTGGGCTGGGTCCGGGACCGGGACGCGCTCGTGGCGGTCACCACCGTGGCGTTCGACATCTCCGGCCTGGAGCTGTTCGCGCCGCTGTGCGTGGGCGGCACCGTGCACCTCGCGGACCGCGCAACCGTCCGCGATCCCGAGGCCCTGCTGCGCGTCGTCGCTCGGGCGGACGCGGACGTCCTGCAGGCCACGCCCTCGTTGTGGCGCGGTCTCGTGGAGGCCACCGAGCACGGGGACGTGGACCTGAGCCGGGTGCGCGCCCTCGTGGGCGGCGAGGCCCTGGACCGGGACCTCGCCGCGCGCATGCGGCAGCGCTGCGCGGAGGTCCGCAACGTGTACGGACCCACCGAGGCCACGGTGTGGGTGACCCACGAGCCGGTCACGGCCGAGGACCTCACGGGCTCCGGTGCCGTGCCGATCGGCACCCCGTGGGACGGCGTGGAGGCCACGGTGCTCGACGACGCCCTGCGGCCCGTGCCCGACGGCGTCGCCGGAGAGCTCTACCTGGGCGGCGTCCAGGTGGCTCGGGGATATCTGGGTCGACCGGCCCAGACCGCGGCGCGCTTCGTCGCCGACCCCGCGCACCCCGGGGCGCGGCTGTACCGCACCGGCGACCTGGTGGTGCGCCGCGAGGGACAGCTGCACTTCCTGCGGCGCGTGGACGACCAGGTCAAGGTCCGCGGGTACCGCATCGAGCTCGGCGAGGTCGAGACCGCGCTGCGCTCGCTGCCCGCCGTGCGCGCCGCGGCCGCGTGCGTGCGCCCCGATCCCAGCGGCGAGCACCGGTTGCTCGGCTACGTGGTCCCCGCGGGTGACAACGACGCCGCGGAGCAGGCCCCCGCTGCCGCCGCCCGGGACGCCCTGCGCGAGCTGCTGCCGGAGTACATGGTCCCGGCGGTCGTCACGGAGGTTCCGAGCCTGCCGACGACCCCGAACGGGAAGATCGACCGCGCCGCCCTGCCGGAGCCGGACGGTTCCACGGCGGGCGGGGCCGCACCGCGCACCGAGGCGGAGCGTGCCGTGTGCACCGCCGTGGACGAGCTGCTCGGCCTGACCGGCAGCGGACCGGAGGACGACTTCTTCGGGCTGGGCGGGGACAGCATCTCCTCCCTGCGCCTGGTCGCGGGGCTGCGGGAGAGCGGCTGGGACCTCACGGTCACGGACGTCTTCACGCACCCCGGCCTGGGTGAGCTGGCCGCGAGCGCCCGGCGCACCGCGAGCGCGGTGGATGCCGAGGGCGCGACGGGTGCCCAGAGCACAGTCAGTGTGAAGAGTGCCGAGGGCACGGACAGCACCACCAGTTCCGGGAATGCCGCCAACATCACCAGTGGTGAGGGCACTGGCAGCGCCGTCGACTCCGAGAGCACCGGGGCCGAAGCGCACCCGGCAACCACCGAGGACGCCCTCTCCGTGACCGTCACCCCCGAGCTGCGGGAGGTCCTGGAGGGGCTGGCCCCGCAGTGGCAGGAGGTGTTGCCGCTGACGCCGCTGCAGGAGGGCATGTACCTGCAGTCGCTCGTGGACGGGGCGGACGGCGCGGACGCCTACGTGGTCCAGCACCGCTTCACGCTGGGGGCGGACGTGGACCTCGCTGCCGTGCGCCGCGCGTGCGACGCCGTGTACCGGCGCCACCCGATGCTGCGGGCGGGCTTCACCCACCGCGGGGTGCCCGCGCCCGTGCAGTTCCTGCTGCCGGAGGGGCCCATGCCGTGGCACGAGACCACGGTGGGCTCGTCCGAGGAGGTGGAGCGGGCGGCGTCGGAGGAGTTCCACCGGCGCATCGACCCGCAGCGTCCCCCGCTGATCGGCGCGCTCGCCGTGCACCTTCCGGACGGCACGAGTGAACTGGTGGTCACGCAGCACCACCTGCTCACGGACGCGTGGTCCCAGGCGGTGCTCTTCGAGGAGCTGTTCACCCTCGTCGCTGCCCCGGGCCAGGACGAGTCCGTGCTGCCCGAGCCCGCGGACTTCCGCGAGCACCTGCGCCACGTCGCCTCCCGGGACGCCGCCGCGGACACCGCGGCCTGGCGCGAGCACCTGGCCGGGATCGAGGAGCCGACCCTCGTGGCCGGACCCGCGCCCCTGACCGAGCCCGTGCCGCAGCTCGTGACCCGCCCCCTGGACGCGGAGCTCGACGCCGCCGTGACCGCCCGCGCCCGGGAGCTCGGTGTCAGCCGGGCCACCCTGTTCCACGTGGCGTGGGGGGTGACGCTGCAGCAGCTGACGGGCCGCGACGACGTCGTCCTCGGCAGCGCCGTGACCGGCCGGGACCCCTCCGTGCCCGGGGCCGAGCGCATGGTGGGCCTGGCCCTGAACACCGTGGCCGTGCGCCTGAGCACCCGGCCGCACCAGACGGTCCGGGACGTGGTGCGCCGCTCCTTCGCGCAGCAGGGGGCGATGAGCGCCCACCACCGCGCCGGGTTGGGCGAGATCCAGCGGGCCGCGGGGCACTCCACGCTGTTCGACACGCTCGTGGTGCACCGCAACACGGCGATGAACCGGGAGGACCCGGAGGGTCCCTTCGCCCGCGCTGGTGTGCTGCGGGCGCAGGCCCTGGACGCGACCCACTACGCGATGGTGCTCGACGTTGACCCCGGGGACGGCACCCCCGGCTCCGGGACCATCACGTGCGAGCACCACCCGGAGACGGTGTCGGCCGAGCGTGCTCAGTGGGCGCTGGAGCGCACGCTGGCCGCACTGACCGACCTGGCCCGCCGGGACGCCGCGCGCACCCGCATG
>NZ_RBMB01000053.1:0-233 GCF_003989485.1 Kocuria sp. HSID17590
AGACGCAGATAAGAGAGCAGCTGCGGAGATAGACAGAGAGACGGTGTGCGCTGATGACAAAGAGGTGAGAGCGGGAGCGAAGAAGGAGAGTGAGCACCACAGGTGTGCAGAGGTGACAAATGCAACGAGGAACTAAGACTGTCAGTGAAACAGTGCTGAGGGGAAGGAGTTGAACTCGTATGTAGGGGCGACACAGTCTGGTATTTTTTTTTTTTTTTTTTTTTTTTTTTTTT
>NZ_RBMB01000054.1:0-8110 GCF_003989485.1 Kocuria sp. HSID17590
TCGCCGTGCGCCGCACCGCCGTGTGCAGCGCGGTGTCCCCGCTGGGACCGAACGGCTCGCCGTCGGGGCCCCCGGAGTCCCCGGACTCGCCCGAGGACGGGTACCCCTGGTGCGCCAGACGCGTCAGCTGATCGGTCACGCTCACGTCGGATGAACCTCCCCTGCCGCCGCAGGTCCTACTCGTCTGTCATGTGGTGGCGCGCCCGCGGGTGAGCCGCGAGCGCGCCGTGGTGGCGGGATGTCCGCTCAGGTGGGTGGCCGGCTCAGTAGAACGGCTGACCGGTGCGGCGCACCCAGAGCTGGCGCTGGACCTTCTCCGCCACGCTGGTCCACACAGCGTATTTCGCCCGGCTGAGCGGCTGGTCCCAAACTCCTACGTAGTCCACGACAGTCTTCGTGAAGCTCGTCTTGAACAGCCCGAGCCCGTAGTAGTGGTGCTCCTTGTTCTTGAGCTGGTCCGAGGGCGGAGTGCCGCAGAAGTCGTACTGCACGATCCCGTGGTCCCGCTTCAGGTCCGTGATGGCGCTCCACTGCACCAGGTGGGAGTCGCCGTACTGCTTCCGGCGGGGCTTGGAGCCGCCGTCCTTGTACGTGCCCTTGTTCCCGTAGGCGATCACGTACGCGCCCACGGAGGGCCTGCCGTCCTCGAACGTGAAGTAGAGCCGGCCCTGGCCGCGGCGCTCGAAGCCGGTCCAGAACGCCCTGTAGTAGTCATAGGAGCGCAGGTTCACCTTGGCGTTGCCCTGGCCCACGGAGTCCATGAGGGCGTACATGGCCCGCATGTTCTCCTCGGACAGCGGCACCTGCTCCACCTCGCAGCCCTCACGGGTGGCGCGGCGCACGGCGTTGCGCCCGCGCGAGTGCAGGGACTTCAGCAGGGCCTTCTCGTCCATGTCCGTGTCGAGCACGGCGGTGGAGTCGTTGGGCTGGATCTCGAAGGACTTCACGAGTCCGCTGCGCGCCAAGACCCCGGCGGCGTAGTCCGAGGCGAGGATCTCGGGCTCGTACTTGATGGCGAACACGCCGTGGGCAGCACCGGCCACGAAGCGCTCGTTGGCCGCGACGATGCCGGGGATGTCGTCCACGCTCGCCACGTCCGGGCCCTTGATCATGTACCAGAGCTTGCCGAGCACAGGAACGGACTTCTCCAGCACCAGGTTGTAGCTGGGCTGCGAGCCGTCCGTGGGTTCGTACACCACGTGCACCGGCTTCCAGCCGTGGTCCTTCTTGACCTCGGCGAACGCCTCGGACTGGAGCAGGTTGCCGCCCGAGGGGTTGGCGGTGACGTGGGAGTCCCACTCGGCTACTTCCTGGCCGGTCGCAAAACGTGCCGTGAATTCTCGCAAGGGTCTCTCACTCCTGTACCGCGGACGTGCTCTGACGTTGTCGGGCGGGCACCGTTGGGGCGCCGCCGCCTCACATGGTATCCCCCGGACTCAGGCGAGCCCCGGGTCCCGGGTGCGGGAGTCCTCCGCCGGGTCCACGTGCTCCGCGTCCGGCGACGGGTCCCGCGTGGTGTGCTGCGCACCAGCCTCGGTGCCGGGCTGGCCCTCCGGGCGTCTGCTCGTGCCGGTCGTGGTGTCCTCGTCGCCCTGTCCCGCGCCCGACGCCGGTGTCGCCGCCCGTGTGCCTGTGCTCGCGGCGTCGTCGTGGTGGCTTTCGGCACCGACCGCCGCGCCACCCGCCGTGACCCGCTCGGGAGCATGGTCCACCGCGGGGATCACGCCACCGGGAACCAGGGGGCTGCGGTCGTTGAACACGTACTTGCCGGGGTGACCCGCGGTGAAGCGGTCCGGGTCCGCGTAGCGCCAGTCCTCGCCCCAGCCACCCTCCACGCCGTCGAAGAGCTCGCCCGGCTGCAGCCAGCGGTAGAGCGACTCGTAGGAGATGCTCTGGGTTGCGGTGACCTTGCGGCGCAGCATCTCGCGGGTGAGCTCCTCCGGGTGCTCGCAGCCCATGGTGGAGATGATCTGCCCCGCCTCCTGCACCGTGAGGCGGTGGTAGCGCTCCACGCGGTCACCCTTGTCCTCGACGTCCAGCGCCTTGTAGAGCTGCGGGTTCTGCGTGGTGACGCCCACCGGGCACTTGTTGGTGTGGCACGCCTGCGCTTGGATGCAGCCCACGGCCATCATCATGGCGCGGGCACTCATGCAGAAGTCCGCGCCCTGGATGATGTGGCGCACGATGTCGTGCCCTGAGGTGATCTTCCCCGCGCAGCCGAGCTTGATGCGCTCGCGCAGCCCCGAGCCCACGAGCGCGTTGTGCATCAGGATGAGCCCCTCAACGAGCGGGGTGCCCACGTGGTCCTGGTACTCCAGCGGCGCCGCACCGGTCCCGCCCTCGGAGCCGTCCACGACGATGAAGTCCGGGGTCACGCCCTCCTCGATCATGGCCTTGCACATGGCCAGCACCTCCACGCGCGAGCCCACGCACAGCTTGAAGCCGATCGGCTTGCCGTCCGAGAGCTCCCGCAGCCGGGCGATGAAACGGATGAGCTCCCGCGGGGTGGTGAACGCCGAGTGGCTCGCCGGGGAGATGCACGTCTGTCCCACGGGCACCCCGCGCGCCTCGGCGATCTCCTCGGTCACCTTGGCCCCGGGCAGCACACCGCCCAGCCCCGGCTTGGCGCCCTGGGAGAGCTTGATGTTGATGGCCTTGACCTGCGGCAGGGTGGCCTTGCGGCGGAAGATCTCCGGGTCGAAGTTGCCGTCTGCGTCCCGCGTGCCGAAGTACCCGGAGCCGAACTCCCAGAAGATGTCGGCGTCGTGCGCCAGGTGGTACCCGGTCAGCCCGCCCTCGCCCGTCTCCTGCGCGAACCCGCCCTTCGCGGCGCCCTTGTTCATGGCGAGCACCGCGTTCTTGGACAGGGAGCCGAAGCTCATGGAGGAGATGTTGAGCAGGGAGGCATCGTAGGGCTGGCGGCAGTCCGGCCCGCCCAGTCGCACGCGGTGCTCGTCCTCCGGCGCGGGTTTGGGGGCGATGGACTGCACGAAGTACTCGTAGCCCGGGGCGTTGACGTCAAGCTCCGTGCCGAACGCCTTGTCCCCCTTGAAGCCCTTGGCGCGGGAGTAGACGAGGGAGCGCTGGTCCCGGTCGAACGGCTTGCCGTCGTAGTTGCGCTCGATGAAGTACTGCTGGATCTCGGGACGGATCTTCTCGAGGAAGAACCGCATGTGCCCCAGCACGGGGAAGTTGCGCAGGATCGAGTGCCGGCGCTGCGTGGCGTCGCGGACCCCCACGAGCAGCAGAGCGAGGCACACGACGGCGGGGATCCACCACCCCCAGGGACCGAGGACGGCCGCGAGGACCGTGACGAGGGTGGCGGCTGCCAGACCGACCAGAATCAGAGAACGAACCATGCTGGTCAGGCTACCCGCAGACGGCGGACACCGGGCCCTCCGTGAAGGAGACCCGGCGTCCGCACCGCGGGACGGCTCACTCGGCGTCGAGGTCCGTCTCGATGATTCCGGCGAGGTGCTCGAGGGCCGCCTCGGCGCCGTCGCCCTCGGCGGCGAGCACCACCTTGTCCCCGTGGGACGCGCCCAGGGACATCAGGGACAGCACGGACGCGGCGTCCATGCCTTCTTCGGCGTCCTCGCCCTCGGCGCGGATAGTGATCTCGAGGTTCTCGTACTCGCCTGCGGCCTCGGCGAAGATCGCGGCGGGGCGCGCGTGCAGGCCCACTCGGGAGGCCACGGTGGCGGTGCGTTCGGTCATTGTCGTACTCCTTGTTCTTCGGTGTTCTTCGGTGGTCGGGGTGGCGCGGCGGCGCTGCCCGGCTGTGGGCGAGGGCCGCCGCGCGGGTTCACAGTCCCAGGTCCGCGAGCACGGGCAGCTCGGCCCGCACCGCCTCCTTCGCCTCCTGGGCACTCGTCGCGTGCAGCGCAAGCTCCGCGAGCCGCCGGGCCTCAGCGGCGTCCACGCGGGCGAGGACGGCGGAGACCGCGGCAAGGGACCGCGGGCTCATGGACAGCGTGTCCACCCCCAGTCCCACGAGGACCACGGCCAGCGCCGGGTCTGCGGCAGCCTCGCCGCACACGCCCACGTTCTTGTGCTCCCCGCCGCGCTCGGAGGCCTGTGCAGCCCCTCGCGCGGTGGCCTGGATCATCCGCAGCACGGCAGGCTGCCACGGGGAGTTCAGATCGGCCAGGGAGCCGAGCATGCGGTCCGCGGCCATCGTGTACTGCGTGAGGTCGTTGGTCCCCAGCGACACGAAGTCCACGCGCTCCAGGATCTGTTCCGCGGTGATCGCGGCGGCGGGAGTCTCCACCATGACGCCGCTGACCTTCAGACCCGCCGCGACCACGAGGTCGTGGAAGCGGGCTGCCTCCCCCACGGTCGCGATCATGGGAGCCATGACCCACACGTCCGCGGTGCTGCGCTGCTTGGCGACGGCGATCGCCTCGAGCTGGCGCTCCAGCACGCCCGGGGTGGTCCAGTCCGTGCGGTAGCCGCGCACGCCCAGCGCGGGGTTGGGCTCGGTGGCGTCCGTGAGGAACGGCAGGGGCTTGTCCGCGCCTGCGTCGAGCGTGCGCACGACCACCTTGCGCCCAGGGAACGCCTCGAAGACCTCGGTGTACGCATCCGCCTGCTCCTCCACGGTGGGCTCGCTGTCCCGGCCCAGGAAGCAGAACTCGGTGCGCAGCAGGCCCACGCCCTCCGCACCGGCCTCCGCGGCGGCCCGGGCGTCGTCGCCCGTGCCCACGTTGGCGAGCAGCGGGACCACCGTGCCGTCCGAGAGCGCGCCGCGCCCGGCGAAGGACGCCAGCTGCTCGGACGCGCGCTGCCACGCCCGCACGGCCTCCTGCTCGGTCTCCCCGGGGGCCACGACAACGGTCCCTGCGGCACCGTCCACGAAGACGGGCGCTTCCCCGGCGACGTCGAGCACACCCTCGACCGCCACCACGGCCGGCAGTCCCAGGTTGCGGGCCAGGATGGCGGTGTGCGACTGCGGGCCGCCGGAAGCGGTGACGAGCGCGACGACGACGTCCGGGTCCAGCACCGCGGTGTCCGCGGGTGCGAGGTCCTCGGCGGTGAGCACGAACGGCTCACGGCGTTGCGGCACCCCCGGGGCATCCTCACCGCGCAGCTCGGCGACGATGCGCGCCCGCACGTCCTCGATGTCCGCGGCACGCTCAGCCATGTAGCCGCCCATGGCGCGCATCTGGTCCGCGTACGCGGTCGCGGCCTGCCACAGCGCGCGCTCCGGGCTCAGCCGCTGCTCCGTGACGAGCTTGCTCGCGTTCTTCACGAGCGCCTTGTCCCCTGCCATCAGCGCAGTGGCCTTGAGCACCTCCGCGGCGGACTCGGAACGGGCCCGCGCGGCGCGCTCCTTCAGCCCCGCCTTCACGGCGAGCGCTGCGGCCTTGAGACGGTCAGTCGCGGTCTCCGCGTCCCCCTCCAGCGCCTCGTCCTCCGGCGGCTCGCTCACGGCGGGCGCCATGTGCACCAGGGGCGCAATGACGCGTCCCGGGCTGACGCCCACGCCGTGCAGCGTGTCCCGCCGCGGCTGCTCGTTCATCATGTCCTGCTCGCTCATGGTTCTCACACCTCCACTGTCTGCTTGGTCTGCGGGACGCCCGGGACCTCACCCACGCTCTTCTCCACGTGACCGAAACGCTTGAGGACGGTCACCACCACGCCGGTGATCACGGTGCCCACCAGGATGGACGCCACGAACGCGAGGCGGCCGTCGATCACGGGCAGGATCCAGATGCCGCCGTGCGGGGCTGCCGAGGTGACTCCGAACGCCATGGTCATGGCACCGGTGACCACACCGCCGAGCATGGATGCCGGGATCACGCGCAGCGGGTCCGCCGCGGCGAACGGGATCGCACCCTCGGAGATGAAGGACGCGCCGAGCAGCCACGACGTCTTGCCGTTCTCGCGCTCTGCCGCCGTGAAGTACCTGCGGCCCAGCACGGTCGAGGCCAGGGCCAGGCCCAGCGGAGGAACCATGCCCGAGGCGATCACGGTGGCCATGATCTCCTGCGGGGCGGTGTTGGTCGCGGTCGCGGCACCGAGACCGGCCACCGCGAAGGAGTACGCCACCTTGTTGATGGGACCGCCCAGGTCGGAGCACATCATCAGGCCCAGGACGGCACCCAGCGTCACGGCGGACGCGCCGCTCATCCCGGCGAGCACGGAGGTCAGCCAGGTCATGAACATCGCGATGGGCCCGCCGATCACCAGGAACAGCAGTCCGCCCGCGAACAGCGAGGCCAGCAGCGGGATGATCACCACGGGCATCAGCGAGCCGAGCCAGCGCGGGAGCTTGGGCAGGGTCAGCCAGTACGCGCACAGGCCCGCGAGCAGACCGCCCACGATGCCGCCGATGAAGCCCGCGCCCATGAAGTTCGCCACGAGACCGGCGGCGAAGCCCGGAGCGATGCCCGGACGGTCCGCGAGCCCGTAGGCGATGTAGCCCGCGAGCGCGGGGACCAGCAGATTAATCGCCAGGTTGCCGATCTTGAACAGCACGGCGCCGAGGTACATGCCCAGCGACACGTCGCCGAGATTGCCCAGCGTCGCGGTCCCCAGGATGTCGTCCGCCTGCTGGGCCACCAGCACGGGGTCCGCGATCATGAACGCGATGGCCATGAGCAGACCGCCCGCGGCCACGAACGGGATCATGTAGCTCACGCCCGTCATCACGGCCTTGCGGATGCGGGAGCCCCAGCCCTCGCTGCCGGTCAGGGCGTCGGCGGTGTCCGTGCCGTCCCCGGTGACCCTGGGGGCCCGGGGGTCCTCAGCGGCGGCGAGCGCCTCCTCGATCATCTCCCGGGGCTCGTCGATGCCCCGCTTCACGGCGGAGGCGATGTAGGGCAGCCCGGCGAAGCGGGTGCGCTCGCGCACGTCCACGTCCGTGGCGAAGATGACGGCCTCGGCCTGCGCGATCACCTGCGGGTCCAGGCGCGTGGCGCCCGAGGAGCCCTGGGTCTCGACCTGCAGCTCCACCCCCATCTCCTGCGCCGTGTTCGCGAGGGCGTCCGCGGCCATGTAGGTGTGCGCGATCCCCGTGGGGCACGCGGTGACGGCCACGAGCCGACGCGGCCCGCGCTGCTCACCGCCCGTCCCTGCGGTCCGGTCCTCGGGGGAGCCGTTGGCCACGAACGACGCCGCCGCGGCACCTCCCACGGCACCCGCGCTCGCGGCCGTGCCCGGGTCGGCGCCGGGCGCACCGGTGGACGGGGACTGCGGATCCCCGGCGAGGGGCGCCGACGACGCGGTGCCGGAGGCCACGGTGCCGGACGATGCCGTTCCCGGCGCGGTCGCGGCGGAGGAACCCGACGCGCCGGTGGTGGTGCCACCGGCGGCCGGGTCCGCGCCCCCGGCAGCGGGTCGAGAGGCGTCGTCCGGGACGGGTCCCAGACCCAGTGCGCCGTCGACGATGCCCACGACCTCCTCCGGGGTGGCGGCCGCGCGCAGGGACGCGACGAACGGCTTCTTCATGAGCGAGCGGGCGAGCTTGGACAGCAGCTTGAGGTGCTCCTGGTCCGCGCCCGCGGGGGCCGCGATGAAGAACACGACGTCCGCCGGGCCGTCCTTGGCGCCGAAGTCCACCGGGGGTGCGAGCCGCGCCATGACCAGCGTGGCCCGCGTGACGGCCTCGGACCGGCAGTGCGGGATGCCGATGCCGCCCGGGATGCCCGTGGCGTTCTTGGCCTCGCGGGCCAGGGCGTCCGCGGCGAGCGAGTCCGCGTCACGCGCGCGGCCCTGCCGGTGGACGGTCGCGGCGAGCTCACGGATCACGCTGTCCGTGGACCCGCCCAGGTCCCGGTCCAGCAGGACCAGGTCCGGTGTGATGAGATCTGACATGTCGGTGCTCCTCGGGTACGGGCCGGTACGGCGCGCAGCGGATGGGTCAGGAACGGGGTGCCGCGGGGCCCCGGTCGGAACCGGGGTGGTCCGGGGCGCCGTCGGCGGGGCCGGGCGCACCCGGGGCGGTCCCCGCGGGCTTGGCAGTCCCCACGGGCGCGGAGGTTTCCTGGGGGTCGGAGAGCCGGGGCGCGGCGGGGTGAGGCAGAACGGGGAGGGACCGTGCGGCGTCGTCGGCCGTGCCCTGCGGGGTGCGGGAGGCTGCCGGCGGGCCGAGCCCCGTGACGCGCAC
>NZ_RBMB01000055.1:0-8577 GCF_003989485.1 Kocuria sp. HSID17590
GTCCTCCTTCGGGATCTTCGACGTGTTCCCCGACGACGCCGGCCGCGACGCGCACCTGTCCGGCGCAGTTGCGACCGCTCTCGGCGAGCAGACCGGCAAACTGTTCAGCGAGCCCACGATCGAGAAGCTCGACGTCCTGGGCTCCAAGCTCCCCGCCTGACACCACAGACCGGGAGTACTGGCCCAGAGAGGAGGGGGCGCTGCGCGCGGTGACTTCGGGCTTACACAGCCCGCTGACGTCGGGGCAGCGGCCCCTTCTCTTGCGGCCTATCGCTAATCACCAACAGATCGAGGAACCGCGATGACAGGAACTGACGACGGCGTTGCCACGACGCGTTCACCCGAGGTAGCAGTGATCGGGGGCGGGATCGTCGGTCTGTCGACGGCGTACGCGCTGCGGGAGCAGGGCGTACCGGTGCGCTTGTACGAGGCTGGTCTGCCCGGGACGGGTCAGTCCGCAGGCGAGTCGCGGATCTTCCGGCATGCCCACGACGACCCGCGACTCGTCGCTTTCGCGCGCGAAAGCCGCGGGGTATGGGATGAGTGGGCCGAACACTTCGACGTCGAGCTGGTCTCATCAGACGGTGTCCTGGCGATCGGAGACAGCGCCCTGGCGCGGCTGCGGGTGCTCGACCAGGTCGGCGGCGTGGAAGCGCACGAGATCGACGCGGCCGAGGTCGCCCAGCGGATGCCGCTGCTCGCTGGATACTCGGGGCCAGCGGTGCTCGACGAGTCGGGCGGCGCGATCCGCACCCGCGCCGCGATCAAGGCACTCACGGGTGCCCTCGCAGATGCGGTCACCACCGGCGAGGTCATCTCCATCGATCCCCTCGCCGACGGGACGGTCGAGGTGCGCAGCGTCACCGACCGGGCTGTCTACTCCAAGGTGGTCGTGTGCGCCGGCCGCGAAACCGCCCGCCTGGCACGCAGCGTCGGGCTGTCGCTGCCGGTTCGCCTCGCCGCACACGTACGGCTGACCTTCGACGTGAAAGCCGCCGCCCCGGCACGAGTCGCGTGCCTGCAGGACAGCAGCGGCGTCTTCGGCGAAGTCGGCGTCTACGCGACGCCGCTACCGGGCAACAGCAGCTATTCGGTTGGACTCAGCGACACCGTCGGCGTCCGCGACGACGGAACTTTCATCGACCCGGCGGCGATTCGATCGCTGGACGAACGCGCACGCGAATACGTGACACGGGCGCTGCCCGGTCTCCACCCAGAGCCGCGCGACTTCCTCCACTGCTGGGTGACCGACCTCCCGTGGAGTGAGGACGGCGTGGCCGTGTGGGAGGCAGACTCTGTCTTCTTCGTGGCCGGTCACAATTTGTTCAAGCAGGCACCTGCACTGGGTCGCGCTCTTGCCCGGGCTGCGACCGGCGGCGGTCTCCGCGCCGAGCTCACGCCCGAAGCGCGCCTCGGCGAGGCCCAGGGCTAGCCCCCGGTCTTTCATGACGGCGGTCGGGATCGTGTCGAAGCGGTGTGGTCGAGTGCGCCCGTGTGCGGAGTGATTGCGGGTATGACGACGGGCCGGCTGGCGCTGCCGGGCTGCGGTTTCCGGGTGGTGATGTCGGGGGCGGACGGGCCAGGTCGGGCCGGTTGCGGGATGGCGGCGATGTTCGCGAAGGCCGCGACGATGGCGGTTGCCCAGGGCCATGACTCCGGGATCTTGAGGCGACGTCGGCGTTGCCTGCCTGCAGCTTGGCGGCGAGGAACTCACTGGTGTTGTCGCACCAAACCCCGATCGGGTGGTAGCCGAAGGGCCGTTTGAACGTGGCGGCCGCGTTCTCCTTCTGGCTGTGCGCGATCACGCTCGTGGCGTCGATCTCTAGCACGATGACGTCGGCGAGGTCGGTCCCGGCGACCTTGGAGGCCGGGATGCCGCCGGGCAGTTGGGCCCACACGTGGCGCCGGACCCGAGCACGGGCGGCCGCGATCTTATTCCGTCGACCGGGCGTCATCGACTTCAGCGTGCGCCACACCGTCGGCCGTCACGGACAGGCCCGTCTTCCACGAAGTACGCTTCACCTACGGAGTGCCTTCCAACGCGGAGAACTTGGGACATCGCAATCACAAGTTTCCCCTGCTGTGCAGGCGCTTCCGTGCTTCTACGCGCCGATCACTCCGCGGCGTCGTGAACGATCCGGACTAGCAGTTTAGTTACGGTGGCAGCTCCAGCTCCTCCTGCAAAGAGGCCTCCGAAGCACTGCACCGTAGCCGCGTGCTCGTCAGGGGAGGGGCCTTGACCTCGAAATTTGGACCCGTGAGCCATGCATGCCCTGCATCGGGGTGCGATCAGCCGGTCAAGGGCAGGGGGTACTGCTCATCCCACTACGACAAGTGGCAACGGCAGCGTCCGAAGGAACAGTAATAGGCCTACAAGAAATCGCCCCCGGCCTAAGGATTCTGGCCGGGAGCGATCGGGTTCAACTCAAATGGGCTCTTCAGGATCCAGGGTGTAGTTGGGGTCGGCGCGTCGGTCGCCGGATAGGGGTCGAGGCCTCCCGAAGATGAAGGTTCCTACACGCCTCATCTGGAAGACCTCGACGTGCCTGACGCTACCTTCGCCTGCCCTGACTTGACCACCTTCTGCCGTCTCGACGAGCTCGGTCTTGACGTCGTCGGTCAGCGCCTCGAGCCCGAGCAGGCGATCCTGGCCTGCCGGGTCCTGGAACCGGACCAGTGGTGCCGACGCTGCGGCTGCGAGGGCACGCCCCGCGATACCGTGGTGCGGCGCCTGGCGCACGAGCCGCTGGGCTGGCGACCTACGACGCTGCTGGTCACGGTTCGCCGCTACCGGTGCACCGGGTGCGGACACGTGTGGCGCCAGGACACCACCAAGGCGGCCGAGCCGCGGGCGAGGCTCTCCCGTCGCGGTCTGCGGTGGGCGCTGGAAGGGATCGTGTGCCAGCACCTGACCGTGGCCCGCGTCGCCGAAGGCCTGGGAGTCTCGTGGAACACCGCCAACGACGCCGTGCTGGCCGAGGGCAAGCGGGTGCTCATCGACGACCCCGGCCGGTTCGACGGGGTCAAGGTCATCGACGTCGACGAGCACGTCTGGCGCCACACCCGCCGCGGCGACAAGTACGTCACCGTCATCATCGACCTCACCCCGGTTCGCGCCGGGACGGGTCCCGCCCGGCTGCTGGACATGGTCGAGGGCCGCTCCAAACAGGCGTTCAAGACATGGTTGGCCGAGCGCGAGAACCCTTGGCGCCAGGGCGTGGAAGTAGTCGCGATGGACGGGTTCAGCGGGTTCAAGACCGCCACCACCGAGGAGCTGCCCGAGGCGACCGCGGTCATGGATCCCTTCCACGTCGTGCGCCTGGCCGGCGATGCCCTGGATCAGTGCCGGCGCCGCGTTCAGCAGGACACCCGTGGCCACCGCGGCCGGGCCGGCGATCCCCTCTACTCGGCTCGCCGGACCCTGCACACCGGAGCGGACCTGCTCACCGACAAGCAGCGGGACCGGCTGGAGAAGCTGTTCACGGCCGGCGCCCACGTCGAGGTCGAGGCCACCTGGGGGATCTACCAGAGGATGATCGCCGCCTACCGAGAACCCGACCGGGCCCGAGGCCGAGCGCTGATGCAGCGGTTGATCCACTCCCTCAGCCACGGCGTCCCGGGTGCGTTGAGCGAGGTGATCACGCTCGTCCGGACCCTGACCAAGCGGGCCACCGACGTGCTGGCCTACTTCGATCGTCCTGGTACATCCAACGGCCCGACCGAGGCGATCAACGGACGGCTCGAACACCTGCGCGGCTCCGCGCTCGGGTTCCGCAACCTCACCAACTACATCGCCAGATCGCTCCTGGAGACCGGCGGGTTCAGGCCGCGCCTACACCCTGGATCCTGAAGAGCCAGCAAAGATCCCGTGCCCTTCCGGACACGGGATCTGAGAAAAATGTGGATGCGGGTGGACTCCAACCGAACACCTGGCAGAGGTTCAAACGGCTGAGTTCCGCGTGGAATCAGGCGAAACTCGGTGTCGATGATGCGCTGAACGGTGCCATCGACAACGAGCCGGGAGTCGTCGCGAAGCCCGGAAGACGAGCTAGAACACCCCTGAAAGAGAGCCAAGTAGACGCTATCCGAACTGCCCGCGCCAACGGCGAGAACGTGATCTCCATCTGTAGCCGATTCGACGTGCATCGGATGACGGTGTGGACGCATACAAGGGATCTTCTCGGCATCGCGCGGTAGCGAGGCGCCGCCCGCTCATGCGGCCGGTGCGCGCCTTCGTCGGTAGTGACAAGGGGCGACGCTAATGTACTGACGGAACAGGCGGGAGTGGCGTGACTGCGGGAGCGCCAGCCGACCCGTTGCATCGCGGCTGTGACGGTCATGTCGGTCTCTCGTAGGTCCTTCGCGAGGTGTTCTGCGCGAAGCATCGTCAAGAACGCGAGCGGGGTCTTGCCTGCTTCTGCTGGAACTGCTGGGCGTTACGTGAAGCAGCAAGGGGTTGCATTGCGTCCCCCGCTTCTAAAGGCAGTGCCTACGCGGTGAGCGATCGCGGTACGCCCGCCTCGTCGAACTCTATGGAGATCACATTTTCTTGCCCAGCCCAATCCTCGAGAACCGCGACTGCGTCGTCGCTGAGTTCTTGAACGAACAGCAGTGCAAGGTTGTGTTTTGCTCGCGAAGCGGAGACGTAGAAGAGGTTGCGTGAGTGTAGGAAGCTTCCCGCCTGCCTGAGTTCTGGCTTGCTCTGCGGAGCGTGGGCGGCGATCATCTTGGCGAAGTCGTACTTAGTCCAGCCGCGCCCAACAAGGACGATCACGTCGTCAAACTCTGCGCCTTTGACAGAGTGTTTCGTTGAGAAGACGGTGCTGTCTTCCAAATAGAAGCGGAGTGCACGTATTTCGGAATACGGCACGGATCGTAGTG
The DNA here is from genome assembly GCF_003989485.1 of Kocuria sp. HSID17590. NCBI lineage: Bacteria > Bacillati > Actinomycetota > Actinomycetes > Micrococcales > Micrococcaceae > Kocuria > Kocuria sp. HSID17590. Next base: position 4,882 of record NZ_RBMB01000055.1, read on the forward strand.
ACCGATGCTCCACCAGCTTTCGTGGCTCTTCCAGTTCCTCTCCAGGGCCGAGAGCCAGTAGTGCTTCTTCTAAATCGCGTCCTCTCTTAACTACCCGTGTGGGCACGGAGAAGAGATTCTGCGAGTTCAAGAGGTCCAGCACATCACCGATCGTGCCCGTACTGCTGGTCGAGATGAGCGAATTGAAGTATTCGGACCAGCGATACTTATCCTTCGGTGCGGTGAGTGCCGGCCTCTTGCGTCCCAGGAGGCGGAACAACTCGCCGTACTTGTGCTCGGAAAACGCCTGCATAGCGGGTTCCACAGTGTCGACAAAGAACTCGATCACTGGGTCTTCCTTATTAGCGAAGGAGTCGTTGGACGAGAAGACACCCGGAAGGCTGGCGTAGCCCAACTCGTTCGCGATCGCCGCGTGTGTGAGCATCAGGACTTTCAGGTCCTTTGAGTTCTGGATCCATGTGCTACTTGGGGACGCGTGTTGGAGCCATTCCAGACACGCCTGGGTAGCTTCCTGAGAGATCTGCCCTTTCCAGTTCCTGCCCAGACGGGCGCCCGGCCAAGTGTTGGAGTGGTAGACCGTGACTGTGCCCTCGTCGGCATCGACCCGAGGTGCCTGCGGAAGCTCCGGACGTAACTTGTTGAGGAAGTCGACGACTGTTCGGTCTGATCGGAAGTTAGCGTTCTTGGGGATCGACGTGAGCGAAGAATGCTCGATCGAGCCACAGGTTCTGTCGTAAATCTGTTGCCAGTGGTCGCCGAAGAAACCCACGACAGGGCTTGTGCGGTCTTCTCCGTGACCGGACACAACCGCTTCGGCAAGCCCAGACGGGGTGTCCTGGTACTCGTCGATGAAGATAACGGGGAACCGGTCTGTGATCAGCGAACGGAACTTCTCATTGCCGAAGAGCTGAATCGCGAACTCAGGGATGTCGTTGTGATGGAGCGTGATTCGGTCCTCATGAAGGCCACGAATACCTAGGTCGTATTCGATCGCCAGCCCGCTGATATCTGGATTCTCGGCGAGACGCTCGTGCCAGCTTTCCGAGGACCGAAGTGCCGCAGCGAGTGCCTTCTGATAGGGACTGATCATCTCCCAGAGGAACCCGTGAAGGGTGTCGGCGAAGATGGCGGGGTCTTCGTCGGTTCTTGCTTTGATTTCGTCGCGGGCGACCTTGGTGTAGGTCAAGCAAGCGACTCGTTGATCGCTGCGAGGAAGGTAGACGGACTTGCTTTCCAGGATGCGTCTGAGCGCTTGGATCAGCGAGTAGGTCTTGCCTGCTCCTGCGCCCGCTTCGAGTTTGAAGTTCCTACGATCGTCGAGGGCGGCGAAGAGAGCAGCGAGGGCTTCCTCGCTCGCCCTCTCGGCGTTGTCAGCCACGGTGCTATCCCGGGCGGTCATCGAACAACCACTCCGGTCTCGCCTGGAGTCTCGGCCGCGGCTTCATGTCCAGGAGGGCTACCGAGTAGCCAGTCAAGTCCGCGTTGGATGTATCGAGGGGTCTTCCAGCCGACCTCATCAACGGCGAATCGCAAAGCGAAGTTGCTCTTCTTCAGGCCATCTACAGCATCGCGGACGCGGACCTCGTCCTGTTTGATATCGCCCGTGAGCGTGAGCCCCTCAGCGGAGGGGTTGGCGAGGAGGAAGGCGTCTTCGAAAGTGCGGCCGCAGGCTTCCCCCTCGCTCTCGGGGACCTGGAACGCAAGGTACCGGTTGCCGCTGATGATGGCATCCGTCTCCGCAGCGGCCAGCAAGGCAGTTGGGTTCTGCTCCTCGGGGTCTGGGAACCACTTCTTGATGGTTGCGTTGCTTGTTGACGTGCCTTCGTGAACTGTCTTTGCTCCGTTTCGCTTCTTGCCCTCGAACGGGCCTACTGCATCGATGTCGGTGATGATGAGAGTTGGGATGCGTAGGAAGTCAAGGAGCGGGAAGAAGATGTGTGCCTATGCGCCGCCCACTTCGATGAGCGCAACGTATTGGCTGCTGAGCTCATGCTTAGTGTTTCTGACAGCCGCGGGAACGATCAACCGTTCGCTTGTGCCTTCCACGAGTATGGCTTTGTCAGCGAAGAAGAGATCGGAGCGGGTGAGGGTCAGGTACTGGTGTAGGAACTTCTTATTTATGCCTTCAGCGTTGGCGAGGTCGAGGACATTGGCGTGGTGTCCTGGGCCACCTTTCGGGTCGTTCTCGACACGGAAATATCGGATGCTTGAGAAGTCCGCACGGTTGGCGACATGAGACGAGTGGGTCGAGACCGCGAACTGAGGCCACCAGTGCTGCTTCTTATCATCCAGCGTCGGGAAAAGCTCAGCAACCGAAGCTAGCTGCGCGATGAACACCTCCTGCATCTGCGGATGAAGATGCGCTTCAGGCTCTTCGATGAAGACCAGGTGCAGTCCAGGCATGTTGCCCCTAGTCGCATACTCGCGGTAGTAGCTAAGAAGCGTGAGCAACATCAGGATGAGGTTGCGAGACCCCAGTCCGCTGTAGGACTCAGGGAGTGACACCCCGGCTACACCGTCGTAACGAATGCTAGTGTGGTTCCCCAGCACGCGTTCGATGTCCAAAGTTGTTTCAGCTTTGAGGCCGGGATCAGTGAGGCCGGGGTATCCGAAGCTCCGAAGTGCCGGGATGATTCCCTTCACCATCTCGCTGACTTTGGTACCTAGATTCTGCTCGATGTCAGCAACTGCTGCCGTGAGCGCATCGGCGGTTTCTTTCTGGGTGCTTCCGTCGTTCGCTTTAGAGGCGGCGTCAAACAGGTTCTGGAAGACACTGCCGATCAGGTCTTTTGGGCGTTCCTTTTCGTCGTCGAGTCCACGTTGGGCTTTCAAGAAGTGAACGGTGAGGATGCGCCGCATCGCTTCTAGTGCGATGTCGCGCGTGTTTGAGGCATCTCCTGGATCGATTGCGCTGATCGACCGTGCGAACATTCCCTGAACTCGGTCTCCGACGATGCCTAGTACGCGCTCAAGATCCGGTTCCTCACCAGTGTCCGGGTCGCCTGCAACCCCTTCAAAAAAGTCCGATAGACGCCCACCTTCAAGTGAGTAGCTGAAGCGGATCATTGCTGTTGTGCAATCCGGGTCGAGATCGACGATAGCTGCAGCTAAAGGCCCGTATTCCGGCAGCTCCTTTGAGTACGAGATCTGCACGGTGAGGGAGATCTCAGGCAGGAGACGCCTCGCAGATTCTTCGTCTCCTGTGGCATAGGCCTTCCACGCTTGCAGGAACTCCGGGTAGCTCTCGGCGGAAAAATCGGCCACAGTAAAGTTCAACGTCAACGGCTGCAGAAAGCGAGTAAATGCCTCCGCGAGCGTTGTCTTGCCGCTGTTGTTTCGGCCAACCAGCACGGTCGTGCGGCTATCAAGGTCAATATCCACGGTCCGCAGTAGGCGGAAGTTACGCACCTTGATGCGGGACACCCGCATCGGGGCAGATGGATTCTTCGGCTCGTCGCTGGGGCCTATGGGCGCAGTCTGCTGGGTCATTCGTGGTCCTTTACTTAAGGACCACCGTCGCGGTGCTCCTGCTGAGTCCGATGATCATCGTGATACAAGAATGCCCTAACAGCCCTCCTGAGTCGACCCGGACACAGCAGGCGTAGCTCTCACGTGCCGAGCTACGGACGAGAGGACCAGGCCGTGACCAAGATGAACTTCGATGAGATGGATGAGCGAACCGCGCGCGTGCTGCTG